>CANGPA010000063.1 GCA_947455645.1 Hyphomicrobiales bacterium
GCCGTCACAGATTTTTTTCCTCATCCTGAGCCGTCACAGATTTTTTTCCTCATCCTGAGCCGTCGCGAAGCGACGAGTCGAAGGACGTCTTTCGTAGCGCTCACTTGTTTGCGTGGTTCGAGACGGCCCTACGGGCCTCCTCACCATGAGGTTTATCAAACAACCTCATCCTGAACCGTCACAGATTTTTTCTTCCTCATCCTGAACCGTCACAGATTTTTTTCCTCATCCTGAGCGGTTGCGAAGCGACGAGTCGAAGGATCACGAAAATCTAAAATCTTTGAAAGAGTCGCGTAGCGTTTTTTTGGATATTTTACCGGTCGCGGTGTGGGGAATGTCATCAACAAAGACGACATCATCGGGCATCCACCATTTTGCGATTTTACCCTGCATGAACGCCAAGATATCGTCTTTGCTGGGATGACGATCTTTTTTACACACGATGATGAGCAAAGGGCGCTCATCCCATTTGGGATGGGCAATACCGATCACCGCGGCTTCTGCGACATCGGGATGACCGACCGCGATGTTTTCAAGATCAATGGATGAAATCCATTCGCCGCCGGATTTGATCACATCTTTGGCGCGATCGGTGATGTTCATATAACCGTTGACATCAATGGTGGCGACATCACCCGTGTCGAAATAGCCTTCCGCATCGAGAATGTTTTCATCCAAACCAAAATAGGCTTTTGAGACGGCGGGTCCGCGCACTTTCAAGCGGCCAAAAGTTTTACCATCCCAAGGCAAGATATTCTCATCGTCATCGGTGATTTTCATCTCAACCGTGAAGGGCGCAAAGCCTTGTTTCTGTTTCAAATCATAAAGCGCGGTTCCTTTTAGATCGGCGACTTCCGGCTTCAACGTGCTGTAAGAACCGATGGGGCTCATCTCTGTCATGCCCCAGGCATGAATGACTTCAACACCATATTTTTGTTCAAAGGCTTCGGTAACGGCGCGCGGACAGGCGGAACCGCCAATGGCGACACGTTTCAATTTGGTGAGCACTTTACCACTTGTTTCAAGATAGTTTAGAAGGCCAAGCCACACGGTAGGCACGGCGGCAGTTACCGTAACATTTTCGTTTTCAATGATGTTGAAAACGGATTCACCATCGAGTTTTGCGCCCGGCATCACAAGCGTGGCGCCTGCCATGGGCGCCGAAAACGCAAGCGACCATGAATTGGCATGAAAAAGCGGCACAACAGGCATGACTGAGTCGCGTGATGACAGGCATAGACTATCGGGCATCATGACCGACATCGCATGCAAGAGATTGGAGCGGTGCGAATAGACAACACCTTTGGGATGGCCCGTTGTGCCCGATGTATAGCACATGCCGGCGGCGGTATTTTCATCAAAATCGAGCCAGCGGAAATCGCCATCAACTTCATTGATATAATCCTCATAGGCGATTGCATTTTTGAGCGTGGTTTGCGGCATATGCGCCGCATCAGTGAAAATCACATAACGCTCGATCAAAGGAAGTTGGGGACTCAGTTTTTCGGCGAGCGCAACAAAGCTCAAATCAAGAAAAATCATCCGGTCGCCAGCATGATTAGCGATATAGACGAGTTGGTCTTCAAACAGACGCGGATTGAGCGTGTGATAAATTGCTCCAATACCGGTGATACCATACCAGCTTTCAAGATGACGCGCGGTGTTCCACGCAAGCGTGGCGATGCGGTCGCCCGGTTTGACACCGTCTTTGTGGAGACGTTGCGCAAGTTTCAATGCGCGTTGTTTGACGTCACTATAGGTCGAGCGATGCATCGGCCCTTCGACCGAACGTGAGATCACCGCGCGATGCGGATGTTGCAGTGCGGCGTAATCAATCACTCGATGAATGAGCAATGGCCAATCTTGCATAAGCCCGCGCATGCGCTCTCTCCCCCTTTAAGAGCAGGCCCTTCTGGGCCCTTCTCTTACACAAGCATAGCGCAGCAAGCGCCAATGAAAAGGTCTTGTCTGGTTAAGCGCATCGTTATGACGCGAAAGCGATGGCGTTCAGAGATGTTGCAGAAGATGGGGCAAATCGCTGATCGACTCGATCACGTGATCGGCATGCGGGGCGAGCGCGTCGCGTGTTGCCGGGCCGCTCAACACCGCAATCGCCACTGCGCCGGCGGCGCGTGCAGCATGAAGATCAAACAAGGAATCGCCGACCAGCGCAATATGGGCTGGGTGATGGCCCGTTTTACGCGAAAACGCGTCGATCATGCCGGGTTCGGGTTTGCGGCCATGGCCTGAATCATGCCCGACGATGAAATCGAGATGCGGGGTGATGCCGAGCATGTCGGCCTGCTGAAACGCCGCTGCTTCCGCATCATTGGTGGCGATGCCGAGCGCATAGCCTTGTTCGGAGAGCGATTTCAAAAGGCTCAAAGGATTGCCAATCGGCACAAGCTCGCTCTCGGCGGCTTTCATAAAGAGCGTGTCGATTTCAGTGGCGACCGCCGCGTGATCGTGACGACCAAGGGCTTGGGCCCAGATCACGCCGAAATCACCTGACGCGCCAGCAATCATATGGGATGTCGGGCGGAAGGTGCGGCGCTCGAAATCATAATGGGTGACTTCAACGAGGCGTTCAAAGGCCGCTTCATCACCGCGCGCCATGGTGCGCATCACGTGATAGCCCGCAGCGCCCCATGTGCGATCAAAATCAATCAGCGTGCCGTCTTTGTCGAAGAGAATGGCTTTGAGCGGCATGGAGCGTTTCCAAATGAATATCGTATTTTTGCGGGTTTACGATTCTTTAAGCCCGATGATTGAGACAATGCCAATCAAATACGAATAAAAGTCAACGCTTTGTCGCGTTCTTTCCATAAATTGGCCCAAATTACCGCGTGTATGGTTTGTGCTTTTGCTTTTTAGAGGATTTTTGCATGTCTGATCGTCTTTCATCGCCCACCACGGCCTCACATCTGCAGCAACAAGGCCAGATGACCGCGAGTATTCCCGCCGCATCATCGGAGCGTCGTGACACGATTGCCCGCTTTGGCCGGATCGGCTTGCCCGCTTTGGCAGCGGCGGCGGAAGTTGTGAAATCCGCTCAAAAGGCAGAAAAGCCGTTTCATGCGCGGTTTTACCAGAACGCTGAAGACTAAAACCGGTTTACAGACCGGCCTCTTAGCCGCCGTGGCGCTTGACTCACCAGCGTCTTCTTCGCTTTGGATGATCAATGACCACGCTGCTTCTCACGCATCCCGCTTTCAAATTGCACGAAACACCGTCGGGGCATCCCGAGCGGGTCGATCGCATTCGTGCGGTTGAGCGTGTTCTCGAACACGAGCGTTTTGCGGCGCTCTGGCGTGAAGAAGCGCCGCGTGTTGAACGTTCGGCACTTTTAACTTGCCATCCCGAACGCCATGTCGTGGCGCTTGAACATGCTGTGCCAGCGCAAGGATTTGCATCGGTTGATTCCGATACAGTGATGTCGCCCGGATCGCTTGAGGCATCGTTGCGGGGCGCGGGTGCGGCCGTGCGTGCGGTGGATGCTGTGCTGCAAGGCGAAGCGCGCAATGCCTTCGCGGCTATTCGACCGCCCGGTCATCATGCCGAACATGCCACCGCGATGGGGTTTTGTTTTTTCAACAACGCCGCCATTGCCGCGCGTCATGCGCAAACACACCATGGCATAGGGCGTGTTGCGATCATTGATTGGGATGTGCATCACGGCAATGGCACACAGGATATTGTGTGGAGCGATGCGTCGATCATGTATTGCTCGACGCATGAAATGCCGCTTTATCCGGGCACCGGTGCGCGGGATGAGCGCGGTGATCATGACACGATCGTCAACGCGCCGTTGAAAGCGGGTGATGGCGGCGAGATATTTCGTGATGCGTTTGAGCAGGCGATCTTGCCACGTCTGACGCAATTCTCACCAGAACTTGTGATCATCTCCGCAGGGTTTGATGCGCATTGGCGCGATCCTTTGGCCAATCTCAATCTTGAAGAGCGCGATTTTTCATGGGCCACGCAAAGGCTCATGGAGATTGCCGAAAAACATTCAGGCGGTCGTGTCGTGTCCTTGCTTGAAGGCGGCTATGATCTTGAAGGTCTTTCGCGCTCCGTGGCCACGCATGTCGCGACACTGATGGGGCAGGGCACGGAAGACTGATGTCAGGCGTGCGTTAGTGTCGAAACATTTCGACGAGCCGCATCGAGAGCTTCTCTTCCGTTTCAGGATCCAATGTCCCGATTTGTCTGATCAACCGTGTGCGATCGACGGCGCGGATTTGATCGGTTGCGATCTCGCCTTCAACATCGGCGAAAATCAGCGGCACGCGATGCGGCCAATGACGCCTTGTGCTGGTGAGGGGTGCGACAAGACATGTCTTCAAATGCTGATTGAGTTCATCGGGTGATACGACGACGCAAGGGCGCGTCTTCGCAATCTCAGCACCGCGCACGGGATTGAGATCAATCAACCAGATTTCGAAACGAGCGGGGTATCGGGCCATGTGATGTCTTCTGGCCCGTTATTTTGGGGCCAAGTCCACTCGTCATCGGTTGAGGGCGAGACCGCGTCCCAGTCCGACCAGGTTTCAGTGTGAGGATTTTGGGCAAGCGCCTCGGCCCAGCCCGCGCGGACAAGATCATCGGGGCGGATGATCAATTCGCGGCCACGGATTTCAAGGCTGACCGTTGTGCCGATCCCGCAGCTGTCGATGACGGCTTTCGGGAGCCGTAGCCCTTTTGAATTGCCAATTTTGACGAGATTGATCCGCATGTCAGCCTCTCTGTAATTACAAAGTAATTACTTTTTGGCGTTTTTGCAAGGTCGGCGCGCGTGGGTCTTCACAATTTGATGTCATAAGTCGCCCATTTGGTTTTTTCGGCGACTTTGTCATAGAGGCTGCGGGCGCGGTAATTGTCTTCCGCTGTAATCCAGCGAATAACGCTCCAGCCGCGTTGTTTTCCCGTTTGTGCCACGGCGTCAATCAGCAGGCGTGCGGCGCCTGAACCGCGAGACTCAGGCGTAACGAAAAGATCGTCGAGAAAGCCGCCTGTGGTGGCCGACAAAGGCCGCGCGAAGGGACGAAAATGCGTGAGGCCTATGAGCGCGCCACTTTCATCGACAGCCACCAAGCCTTCGGTTTCATGCGCCTCGTCAAAGAGCCAAGACCAGACCGTGTCACGCATCGCATCCGTCTGCGTGACTTTGTAGAAGGCCGCATAGCCCTGATAGAGTGCATTCCATGCGGCGCGATCTTTTTGTTCAACGGGACGAATGCTGATGGGCATAATCGCGTGATCCTTGATGTGGTTTACGAGCGACCGAACAGACGCTCGACATCCGAGAGTTTCAATTCGATGTAAGTGGGGCGGCCATGATTGCATTGGCCTGAATTCGGCGTCGCTTCCATCTCGCGCAAGAGCGCATCCATTTCCTCAGGCCGAAGCCGACGCCCGGCGCGTACCGAATGATGACACGCAAAAGTTTTCAGCACATGATCGAGGCGGGCTTCAAGCGTGGCGCCGCTGTCCCATTCTTGCAGGCTTTCAAGAAGGTCGCGCACAAGCCCATTGAGATCGCCTTCCACAAGCGCTGCGGGTGCTTCGGATATCGCAATCGCGCCGGGGCCAAAAGGTTCAATGACGAGGCCTAATGTTTCAAGAAGCGTTGAGCGTTCAAGCAAACGATCCGCTTCAGATGCATCAAGTTCGACGATGACGGGGATCAGCAGCAATTGCCGTGCGATTGTTGATTTTTCACGTTCGCGTTTGAGCCGTTCATAGACAAGCCGTTCATGCGCGGCGTGCTGATCAACGAGAACAAAGCCCGCTTCGGTTTGCGCGATGATGTAAGTGTCATGCAATTGCGCGCGCGCCGCACCGAGAGGACGTTTGATTTGGTCTTCGGTCGGAATGTCTCGCGCGGCGCGCATATCGGCGGAAGGCGCGTTAAGTGTGGCGAAATCCGATTGCACGGCTTCCGAAAAGCCCAAGGGCGCGGATGGTGATTGAGTCCAGTCCCAAGACGCCGACGCGCGCGGCGGCGTGTAAGACGCGCTGCGGGTGAGCGCTGCCAAAGTGCGTTGCCCCAAAGTCGATGCCGTTCGACCCGAGCGTTGCAACGCCTCGCGCACCGCGGTGACAAGCAAGCCCCGCACGAGGCCCGGATCGCGAAAGCGCACTTCGCTTTTTGCCGGATGAACATTCACATCGACAAGATGCGTGGGCACGGTGATGAGAAGACAGGCGGAGGGATGACGACCGGCGGGGAGAAGATCTTGATAGGCTGCTTTCAACGCGCCGATCAACAAGCGGTCTCGCACGGGACGACCATTGACGATGAAATGAATGGCGTTTGCGGTTGGACGATGCAGCGTGGCAAGGCCCGCAAGACCATAAAGCGAAACCGCTTCGCGCGTCGTGTCGATGATAACGGCGTTGGCTGTGAACTCCTTACCGAGAACAGCGGACGCGCGCCGTGCCAGCGCATCATCGCTTGTTTCACACGCATAATCGAACAAAGTTGTTCCATCGCTCACAAGCGACACGCGAATTTCAGGATGGGCGAGCGCGATGCGCTTGATCATATCGGCGGTGGCTTGTGCTTCCGCTCGATCGGTTTTCAAAAATTTCAGCCGCGCCGGTGTGGCGTAAAACAAATCGGCCACTTCAACGCGTGTGCCCGGTGCCATGGCAACGGGTTTGATGTCACTTTTGATGCCGGCATCGACGGTGAGCGTTGCGCCTTCTGTTGCGTCTTTTGGGCGCGAGGCAAGAGTAAGGCGTGCGACCGCGCCGATGGAGGGAAGCGCTTCGCCGCGAAAGCCCAAGGTCGCGATGTTGAACAGATCGCCTTCCGGCAATTTCGATGTCGCGTGACGCTCGACCGCAAGGTCAAGATCGGCGCGGCTCATACCGGAGCCATCATCGGTCACGCGGATGAGATCGCGCCCACCGGAGGTGATGACGATTTCGATGCGGCGCGCACCGGCGTCAATGGCATTTTCGACGAGTTCTTTGACGGCCGAGGCGGGACGCTCAACGACCTCGCCCGCCGCGATGCGGTCGATCAATACGGGATCGAGTTTCCGAACGGACATCAAAACCTCATGACGGACATCAAAACCCCGTGGGCCGCCCGAATCGCGCGGTCTTCGTGTTCATAAAGAAGATAAGGCAGTCGGCGGAGTGCGGAAAGATTGACCGTCGCGACGCGGCTAAACGCCGACCGGACGGCCCACAATCACTGTGAAAATCTCGCCCGTGCCATAAACACGCTTGGCAACGCGCGCGGCATCTGCGCGGTTTACAGCCGCCACAAGCCCATTGCGACGCTCCATATAATCGAGACCGAGATTTTCGATTTGCATATGGATGAGCTGGTTGGCGAGTTTGGTCGACGTATCAAACCGCAAGGGCCAAGACCCGATCAGATATTTCTTGGCGATGTCGAGTTCTTCGTCGTTCGGGCCGTCGCTGGCAAGTGATTTGATTTCCGCCTCGATGATGGACAGCGATTCAGCCACGCGTTCATTTTTGGTTGATGTACCGCCCATGTGAACGGGACCAAAATCGAGCGGCGCCAATTGCGAGAAGACGGAATAGGCAAGGCCCCGCTTTTCGCGCACTTCGCGAAACAATCGCGATGAGAAAACGCCGCCGCCCAGAATGTGATTGACCACGCTTGCGGTAACGAAATCCGGATCGCTTTGGGCAAGGCCGGGTCCGCCATAGCGGATCGAGCTTTGCGGAATATCAAGATCGATGATCGTACGCGTGCCAATGTTTTTAGGTGCAGCAATCGCAAGCGACGAAAGATGCGCCTTGGCCGGCAGCGCACCGAATATTGATTCAAGCTCGGTGGCGAGGGTTAACGCATCAATCGCCCCAACAACCGCGAGCTTTAACGTGTCGCGTGCAAACACATGATCGCGATAGGCGATGAGATGGTCCCGCGTGATGTTGGGCAGACTGTCAAACGTTCCTTTAACGGGGCGCGCATAGGCGTGTCCGGCAAACGCACTCTCAAACCACGCACGATTGGCGCGGGTATCGGGATCATTCACATCATGACGCAAGGAAGCGAGCATTTGGGCACGCACACGCTCGACCGGTTCTTCGTCAAAACGCGCTTCATTGAGGACGAGGCGCAACATGTCGAAGGCTTCATGACGATGTTTTGAAAGCGTGCGCAGATGGCCGGTGATCAGATCGCGCGAGGCCGAAAAGCCAAGCTCAATCGCATAATCATCAAGCCGGTCATGAAAAGCGGCTGAGTCATAAGGGCCAGCACCTTCATCGAGGACGCCGGCGAGAAACGACGCCGTGCCGGGAAGGGTTTCCGGATCTTGCGCGGAGCCACCCCGAAACGCGAGTTCGAGCGAGACCAGCGGGACCGTATAATCTTCAATCAGCCAGGCTTCGATGCCGGACTTTGTGCGCACGGTTTGAATGCGCGATGACAGGCTTGGTTTGATGGTCGCGTCATTCATCACGCCGCCTCATCTTTCAAAAGATAACCGGTGACCATGCGATGACGATTGAGCCATGTCTTGGCGGCCTGTTGGACGGATTGCGCATCAACGGCTTCAATCGCGTCGGGCCAAGTTTTGACATCGTCAACGGTTGAGCCGGTTGCAAGTGCCGAACCATACATGCGTGCGAGTGATGACTGGCTGTCTTGCGCGTAGATCGCATCCGCAATCAGTCGCGTCTTGGCGCGACGCAATTCTGTTTCTTCAACGGGTTTGCTTGCCATGTCGTTCAATACGGCAAGAACGCGGTCTTCAAGTGCTTCCAGCGTGATGCCGGGACGTGGCACGGCGTAAACAAGAAGGCGTGAGCGATCGACCGCGCTCGATTGATACCAAGCACCGGCTGCAACGGCCACGGATTCTTCCATCACCAATTTGCGATGAAGTCGTCCGGTGCCGGATGCACCGATCAATTGAACGAGTACTTCAAGCGCTTCGGCTTCGCCTTTGGCCGCGGTTGTATAGCTTGGCGCAAGCCAAGCGAGCTGCAAGGACGGCTGCTCCACTTTTGGATCGGCGAGCGTGACGCGCCGTGCGGAACGCGGATCAGGCTCGCGCGGACGATCGCGTTTTGGCTTTTCGCCGCGTGCGGGAATCTTGCCATAGGTGTCGTTGGCAAGAGCGACCACTTCGTCCTTGGTGATATCACCAGCAACCACGAGAATGGCATTTTCCGGCGTGTAAAAGCGCCGATAATAGTTGAGCGCGTCCTCACGATTGAGGCCTTCGATCTCGTGCATGTAACCGATGATCGGCTTGCCATAGGGATGATGCGTGAACAAGGTCGCGGCGAGCGCTTCGCCTAATTCAGCTGCGGGGTCTGTGTCGGTGCGCATGCGGCGCTCTTCGATTACGACATCGCGTTCAGGGTCAACGATCTCATCCGTCAGCACGAGGCCGGTCATACGATCGGCTTCAAACTCCATCATGGTTTTGAGATGCTCACGCGCTACGCGCTGATAGTAAGCGGTGTAATCAACAGACGTGAAGGCATTTTCTTGTCCGCCCAACGCGGTGACGACGTCGGAGAATTCACCTTGGCGATGTTTCTCTGTGCCTTTGAACATCAGATGTTCAAGAAAATGCGCGATGCCGGATTTGCCAACCGGATCATCGGCCGAGCCGTTGCGATACCACACCATGTGGGTGACCACGGGTGTGCGATGATCAGGGATCACGACAATTTCGAGACCGTTCGACAGGGTCACGTTTGAAATATCGGGACCGTGTTGTGTGGTCTTGGCAGCCGTGGTCCCGTGATGCGGTTCGGACATTGTTTTTTCATTCCGTGTTTGTGGGAGCGGATGCTCTTACCAGAATTGATACCAAGGCTTTCCCGCACCCGTCGCCGCGGCGGTGGCCGCTTCAATGGCCGGGGTGATTACGGCTTTTTTGGCAACGGCGGGCGGAGGTGCCGTGAGCGCGCGTGGACCCGATGATTCAGAGACCGCATTATTCTGAGCGGCGACTTCTTTCATCACTTTCGATGCTTCCGCCATTTCTTGTGGCGTCAGGGGCTTGCTTGGATCGCGTGGCGTCGCAACGACGGCACCGGATTGTCCTTTCGCGGCTTCTTCGGCGCTCGGGCCGAGAAGTTTCGCGAAGAGTTCGCCTTGTTCGAGGCCGTCTTGACCCTTCTTCGCCTTTTCCTTTTTGATCACATCGGGATCTTTAGGCCAAGACGGATCAGCCACCTGTGCTTTCTGCTTTGGCTTGGGCAGTGTTTTTGAAGGCGGCACAACCAGCGGCGAACGCTCCTGATATTGATCAGGATCCGCGGACGGGCCGCCAATCATGTTGGAAAGCGTGTCCATAAGATCGCCAGCCCGGGCGGGCGTTGACCGAGACGCGACGCTGAAGCTGATCAACGCGGCTGAAACCATAAGCGCAATCTTGACCGGAAGAGACGGGGTCATGTGCGGTTCTCCTTTGAGGCACCGTGTGCATGCATGTGGGCATTACCTAACCATGAATCGTACAAAAGCAAGGCAACGGCGAAAACAATGGCCGCATCGGCCAAATTGAAGACATACCAGCGCCACTCGCCCCAGTGGAGCAACACAAAATCCACAACCGCGCCGTAAAAGAGGCGATCCACCGCATTGCCGAGCGCGCCGCCGGTGATCAACCCAATCGCGAGCGCGGGGATGAGGCGGTCGATCCGCCTGAGCCAAATCAGAAATCCAGCCGCCGCAAAAAGCGAGAGCATAACCAAAGCATAACGCCCGATATCTTCATGCTGTTGGAAGAGGCCGTAAGATATGCCTCTGTTCCAGACGAGAACAAGATCAAGGAAGGGCGTCAAGCGGCGCGGGCCCGTAACTTCAAGATCAAGCGTATAAAGCGCCAAACATTTCGACGCTTGATCGGCCAAGAAAATAATTGCCGCGATGACGAGGCTTAGCCTTTGCACCCTGTGCGGAAACACGCCAAGCGGGCGTGTCGCATCAACCATGCGCACGCGCCTTGTGCTCGGCCCATTCGCGCATCGCTTGCGCATCGCGCGGTGTGATTTCGGGGAAATCCTTGTCGGCTGTTGCAGGGTCAAAATAGCGCCATGAACGCGCGCATTTGATGCCTGATGCTTTCATCGACACAACCGAAACGCCGCTGACATCATCAAGTTTGAAGGCATCAGCCGGGCCATCGCTGGCAATGATCTCGATGCTTGAGGTGATGCAGATATCGGCAAAATCGATACCGGCGATAAGTGCCGCAAGATCCTTGTCGGTCATGTAAACCTTCGGCGCCGCTTCAAGCGACGAGCCGATGCGTTTTTGTGCGCGTTCGATTTCCAATGCACCCGTCACAACGCGGCGCACTTTGCGGATCGTGGCCCAACGTGCGGCAAGCGCCTCGTCTTTCCACTCGGACGGAATATGCGGGAAGGTTTCGAGATGCACTGACTCCGCATCCTTATAACGCGAGAGCCATGACTCTTCCGCTGTGAAGACAAGGATCGGCGCGAGCCAGAGTGTCACGGCGCGGAAAATCTGCTCGATGCATTCAAGTGACGAGAGCCGCGCGACGCTTGATTGCGGATCGCAATAGAGCGTGTCTTTGCGGATATCGAAATAGAAGGCGGAGAGTTCGGTGTTGAGGAACGCCGAGAGTTCTGTGATCACCTTGCGATAATCATAGGTCTCGTAAGCCTTGCTGATGATCGGCGCGAGTTCGGCCAAGCGATGCAGCATCA
>CANGPA010000064.1 GCA_947455645.1 Hyphomicrobiales bacterium
CCCCGCGCGTGTGAAGGTTTCTGCGGCGCGGCGAATGCGCTCGACGAAAATTTCCGGAATGGTTGCAAACATGGAGCCTGCAAGATCTTGCGCAATACGACGTACGTGACGCGCGATGATTTCGGTATTTTTTGCGACCGCCTCATCAGCAAGCGGGACAAGGCGCTCTTCAAGCCGACGCAACACATCAAGTGCGGCTTCAAATTCCTGTCGCGCAGCCGCCATGCCTTGATGATAGCCGGTAACGCGACCATCTTCGCGCGCCTTCTCAATTTCCGCGATAATGTTTTCGCTGGTCGGTGCAATGTCTTGTGGGCCCAAAGCCGGTGGCATGGCCGGAACCTGATCAGCATCAGCGACGAGCGCTTCATCAGCGGCAGCTTGTGCCTGCTCGGATTCCGCTACAGCGTCGGTTGGTTCATGCGAGGCTTCAGCCGCTCTTGCGGGTTCATCGCCCTTGGCAATGTCATTTGACGAGATGACTTTGAAAGAGGTTTTACCCCAAGGCACAAAGCCACCGCCACTGGGTGGCGCATAACGATTTTCTTCCTCAAAGTCGCTGGTCTTCACAAGATCAGCAACATCCTTCGGGCGAAGACGGCGGGACGGATTACTATACATAGTCGTCGCCTCGGCCTGCCAGCATGATCGTGCCCGCGTCAGAGAGCTGACGTGCGGTGGCGATGATCAGCTTCTGTGCTTCTTGCACTTCCGAAACACGCATCGGACCCTTTGAGTCCATTTCGTCCTTCAAGGATGCAGCCGCACGGGATGACATCGCGCCGAAAATCTTGTCGCGAAGCCGCTCGTCGGCACCCTTCAAGGCAACAGCAAGGATATTCGGTTCAACCGAACGCAGCAGCGTACCCATGCTCTTGTCGTCGATTGCAATGAGATTTTCGAACATGAACATATTGTCGAGAATCTGCGTCATGACATTCTTGTCTGCCTTGGCGAGCTTGCCCATGATCCGCTGTTCGGTCGCGGTCTTGGTGAAGTTCATGATCTTCGCCGCAGCCTTCACGCCGCCGATCTTCGAGGCGCGCAGAGATGTGTTCGCCTTAAATTGCAATTGCATCACGCGCTCGAGCTGCGCAATGGCTTCGGGCTGAACCGAGTCGAGCGTTGCGATACGCTGGATCACTTCATGCTGTGTCTCTTCCGGCAACAGTACAAGAACGTCGGCGGCCACGGCATATTCAAGATGCGCAACGATAATGCCGATGATCTGCGGATGTTCTCCGGAAATCATTTCGGCAATCGAACGCGCGTCCATCCATTGCAGAATTTCAATGTTCTTGCCCGTTTGCGACGGCGTAATGCGCGTCAACACGCTGCCGGCCTTGTCTTCACCCAATGCTTTCGTCAAGACGCGACGAATATAGGTGTCAGCACCGAGGCCGATGCTGGTCTGTGCTTTGATAATGGCAAGAAATTCGTCGAGCACCATATTGACGGTGCTCTGATTCACATCAGCCACCGAATACATGGCAGTACCGAGCTGTTGCACTTCGCGCGGCGAGAGATTCTTCAGAATTTCGGAGGCTTCGTCTTCACCCAGAAGAAGCATCAGAATGGCGCATTTCTGCGTGCCGGTCAGCAATTCAAATGCGGTCTGGGCGTCGTCAGCTTGGGTTTCGAGTGCGGTCTCAGCCATGGTCGGATTCCAATGCGTTCTTAATTAGACGATGTCTTTTTGGATCAGTGATTTCAGCACAGCGGTCACACGGCCTGAGTCATCACCAACAAGCATTCTGATGAGCGCGATCTTGTCATCATAGGTGTTGGCGGTGTCAAGCAGGTCAACCGAGATGCCACCCTTCTTCGGCTTGAGGCGCGCCTTGATGTCTTCAAGCGTTTCGCCTTCACGCACCTGGACCGTTTCGCCGTCACCGAGCATGGTTTCGTCAGGCGACGAGGCAAGATCGGACATTGTGAGGAGACGGGCAAGGAAGGGACGGAGAGCACCGAGGACGATGATGGCAAGGATAGCCAGCACACCAATCTGCTTGACGGCGTCTTCGAGCCAAGGCGCATCATACCATGAGCGTTCCATCGCCGGCAGTTCCTGAGCAAAGGTGCTCTGGACGAGGGTGACCTTATCGCCGCGGTCCTGATTATAGCCAATCGCTTGCTGAATGACTTCGGTGAGGTGCTTGCGCTCATCATCGGTCATGATCTTTTCGATCGGCTTGCCTTCGGCATCGGTTGTCATCTGCGAGCGCAGAACAACAGCCACCGACAGATGCTTCACATCACCAAGCGCGGCTTTGACTGATTTCACTTCACGGCTGACTTCGAAATTGCGCACCGATGTCGATGAGCGGTTCTTCGTCGTGTCAGCACCGGCCGATGTATCCGCGCTTTGAGTCGTCGTGACACTTGGCGCCGGTGGGGGCTGGTTGGACGTTGAGCCGGGAATGCCTTTGGCGCGGCCTTCAGCGCTTTCCTGCAAGGAATCTTGCTGGCTGCGAATGGCTTGTGCCTGCGGGTCAAACAATTCACGCGTCTGTTCTGTGCGCGTGAAATCGAGATCCGCATTGATTTCCGTATTGATATTGCCTTCGCCAACAATCGGCATCAGCAAATTCATCACGCGTTCGCGCAAAATTTTCTCAACGCGCATTTTATAGTCGAGCTGCTGCGAGGTGAGGCCCATATCGGCTTCATGCTTGGGGCCTGAAAGAAGATTGCCTGCCTGATCAACCACGGTCACATTTTCAACCGGCATGAAGGCGACGCTTGAGCTCACCATATGAACGATCGATTGCACCTGGCCTTGACCGAGCGCACGACCAGGCGCGAGCTTCAACACAACGGATGCAGACGGCGGGGCCTGATCGCGTACAAAAGCAGAGCGCTCCGGCGTGGCAAGATGCACGCGCGCGCTTTCAACATCACGAATTTCCATGATCGAACGTGCAAGTTCGGTTTCTTGCGCTTGACGCAGTTTTGCCGATTCAACCGAGCGGCTTGTACCGAGCGGCATTTGGCCGAGCAAATCATAACCGGATGTCGAGGCCTTGGGCAGGCCAGCGGATGCCAGCAACATTTTGGCGCGATAAAAATCCGCGCGCGGCACGGTCATCTGGCCTGTTGAACCATCGAGCTTGGCTTTGACGCCTTTGTCCGTGAGCGTTTGAAGAATTGTAGCCTTGTCGGTTTCTTCCAATTGCGGAAACAGCACCACATAAGCCGGTTCGCGCAACACGGTGATCGCCAAAAGACCAACGGCAATTACCGCGGCGACGACGATCATCGGCATGGACCGCACCACAGCCGGCTGACGCAAGAAGGTGCGGAACGCCGAGATACCCTGATTGAGGCGCACCCCAACCGGTACTGTCTGCGCGACCGTTACAACATTGGCATCCGTCATGATCTGAAGTCCCGTCTTATTCGGTTATCGTTGAAACAAAGCCCTTAGACGGGCATTGTTGTGATGTCCTTGTAGGCGCTCAGAAGCTTGTTGCGAATTTGCACCGTGGCTTCAAAGGCGAGCGATGATTTTTCGCGTGCCAGCATGACTTTTGTGACATCGACTTCATCGCCTGATTCATAGGCTTTCATCGCAGTGTCCGCATCATTCTGCGTCTTTGCGACTTCGCCCACAGCCTTGGTCAGCTGGCTTGCAAAATCATCCGATGAACCGTGATCAAACGGCTTGAGTTTGGATTGTGCCCGCGAAAGAATTTCGGAGGACATGCCGGTGGCGGTAATCTGCACCATGGTCTTTTGATCTCCCGTTGACATCGTGTTCAGCGTGCAGCCACGCGGCGGAGCTTGGGTTCGAAATCTTCGATCCGCGCCACCTGCTCATGCATATCGATCATCAGATGATCGGCTTCGATTGGCATGCCGCCCGACAAAACGAGCGCGCGCTGCAACACGTTTTCGAGTTCACGCACATTGCCCGGCCAATCATAGGCTTCGAGCTTGTCGATGGCCGCATCGGTCATTTCAGGAATGTTCGGGAAACCACCCGTGTGCTTGGCAAGCAGAAGAATAGCGATCGGCAAAATGTCACCAGGACGTTCTGCAAGCGCCTGTGTCGCCAACGGAAACACATTGAGGCGATAATAAAGATCTTCGCGGAAACGACCGGCTTTCACTTCATCCATCATATAGCGGTTGGATGTCGCGATCACACGCACATCGATTGGCACGGATTTCGAACCACCAAGCGGGGTGACTTCTTTTTCCTGCAACACGCGCAGGAATTTCGCCTGCAAATGCGGCGCCATTTCCGACACTTCGTCGAGCAGCAAGGTGCCGCCGTCTGCTGCACGGAAAATGCCTTTGTTAGGGGTGTGCGCGCCGGTGAAAGCGCCCTTCTCATAACCGAAGAGAAGCGCTTCAAGCATCGTGTCGGGAACGGCAGCGCAGTTCACAGCAATGAACGCTTCGCGTGCCCGCTTTGAAGCGCGGTGCAAAAATTTGGAAACCACTTCTTTGCCGGTGCCGGTCGGTCCCACCAACATCACCGTCACATCGCTGGCGGCCACACGGCGTGCCAAGCGCAAAAGATTGAAAGTCTGCACATCGCCAGCGGCAACCGATTGATCATCGTCAAGAAACCGGGCGGCGACTTCTGCGGCGTAACGCCAGCCTTGCTTGGAGGGCGTGAGGCGCAGCACGGAGCCGTTGAACTCACCCTTGAGCTGGAAGGTCTCGCCGGGCTTGTCGACCACGACGATGCGGTCGGCTTTCAGCTTACGGCACCAACCCGGCAGGCCCAACGCATCGGCGGCCAGCGCCTTGGCTGCGTCTTGAGAGAGAATGAGGCCGGCCCGGTCCCAACCGTCGGCTTTCATGCTCGCAAGCGCTTTGACATCGCTGATCGATGTTTCATGGCCTCGCATGTGGAGGTGGGTGGTCCAAGCCTCGCTGTCTGCAAGGTTGTCGGTCAAACACAAAACCATACTCATCACGCTGTCTCCTTCGGGCAATGCCGCTCGGAGACCCATGAAAGCAACGATCTTGCCAAGTTTTTTCCGCGCACCCGCAAAAGGCCGGTTTGGCATCGCGCATTAACTGATTAACGCTCTGTTAAAATTGAGAAAAACTTAATTCATAAAATTTTTCACCTGCGACAGGAATTCGGGCCTTCAGCAACACTTTTGCAAGACTGGTCCGATAAAAGGCTTGTGTAAATTCGCTAGCCAGTCAAAAAAACGACAGCCGGCGTTCGGAGAGTATTGCGTGTCACGACAGGATTTCTCGCGTTTCCTTGATCTGCCGAGTCCGGCCATGCGCGCGGTTTCGGATATGGTCGATAAGGTCGCCCCGCTTGGATCCACGGTCTTTATTCAGGGCCCCTCCGGCAGCGGCAAGGAAATCGTTGCCCGCGCCATTCATGCCAAATCGGCGCGTAACAGCGGCCCCTTCGTGGCGGTCAATTGCGGGGCCATCCCGCGTGAACTTCTCGAAAGCGAGCTGTTTGGCCATGAGAAGGGGTCCTTTACCGGCGCGCAAAAGGACCGCGCCGGTTTGATGGAACTGTCCGGCGGCGGCACGCTCTTCCTCGATGAAATCGGCGATATGCCGCTCGATATGCAGGTCAAACTGCTCCGGATGCTCGAGGAGCGGACCTTTACCCGCGTTGGCGGCACCAAGGCCATCTCGGTCGATGTGCGCTTTGTCTGCGCCACCCATCGCGACTTGCGCCAATTGATCGACGCGGAAAAATTCCGCGAGGATCTGTTTTACCGCATCAATGTCTTCCCGATCCTTCTGCCGCCCCTCAAAGAGCGGTTGGCGGATATCCCGACTTTGGTCCGCTTTATATTAGAGCGGTTCGAGGCGCAGGGTTTTCCGAAGGCCCCCATCCTCACAGACGGCGCCATTGATGCCCTCAAATCGCATGATTGGCCGGGCAATGTGCGTGAGCTGCGCAATATATTGGAGCGGGCGGGCGCGCTGTTTGTCGGGCAAGCGATCGATTTTGCCACAATGGCAGGCCTCATCCGGCCGGGTCAGCCGATTGATCGGGTGGAGGAGACGGACGCCATCTGGGCCGCTGTTTCCGAATTTGCTGATGATCCCATCCCGGTCGGCCCTGCGGGCGCTGAACAGGGCGTGGCCATGGCCCCTGGGGCGGCCGATGACAGCGCGATCCGTCAGGTTTTGAGTGAATCAGGCGAGTTTAACCTGAAAGACTATGTGTCGGCGCTCGAAATCGCCTTTATTCGGGTAGCGTTAGAGGATGCCGAAGGGTCCGTGTCCGCCGCGGCGCGCCGTTTAGGCACGCAGCGTACGACGCTGATCGAGAAAATGCGCAAATTTGGCATTGGCAGGCCGGATTAGGCTTTACGTCGCTAAAAGCGGGCTCTTATGCCGCCTTTGAGGATTTTTTGCCAATCATCGACCAGGCTTCAGCAATATCAGCCATGCAACGACGGACTTCTTTGATCCGCTCAGCGGGCTTGTCCTTATTGGCGGCAATCAGCTCCCGACGGGCCCATTCATAAATTTTGGCGAGCGTCGTGGCCACAGGCTCGCCGCGTTCGAAATCGAGGCTGCCGGCTAATGCGACAATAATCGTGAGCGCTTTGGTCTGGGCGCGCGAGCGGACAACGCGGTCCCCCGTGGTGATGGCAAGAAGGGCGCGATCCAGTGAGCCAATCAGTTCGGTAAAGAGAATTTCTACGAGTTGATGCCGATCGGCACCTTCAACCCGGCAATCCTGCTCAACCGTCGTATAGGCCTTGAGTGCGTTTTTATGAAGCATGGTCGGCTCCTCTTGCGAACAAGGAGTAAGACGGCCAGAGCCGCAGTCTTTTTAGCCTTCCCAAAATAACACCTGAACTTTTCGGGGGTGCTGCGGCAGCGCTGGCACGGAATTGGCAAGGTGGGGGTCGGTAGCACAAAGCGCTACCGCGGGCTTGGCACGGGACTTGCTGATATCCCGACAGATCGGTCCCAACCACCTGGAGGTGTCTATGCTTTCGGTCACAATGGCGGCGCTGAATGCCGCACAGAAAGAAATGAATGTGACGTCGAACAACCTGGCCAATGCCAGCACGGTCGGCTTCAAACGCTCTTATGCCAATTTCGGCGACGTGTTTTCTAATGACCCGGCGTCCAACCCCAAAACCGCCGTTGGTGCGGGTGTTCTCGTGTCGAGCGTCGCGCGTGACACAACAGCGGGCGCCCTCAAATCGACAGGCCGTGTCACGGATATGGCGATTGATGGTCGCGGCTATTTCGTGACCCGCGATCCGGCAGGCGGCACAAGCGCTGCAAATACCTATTCACGCGCCGGCAATTTCAGCCTCGACGCATCGGGCAATCTCGTTGATCCGGGTGGTTTCGTGGTTCAGGGTTTCCCTGCGGTTGCCGGCACGCTTCCGCTTTCGGCCAACGACTCCTCAACAGCCAATCTCGGCGCCGTTCAGATTCCGCCTTCATTGGCAGCGGGTGCTGCTTGGCCAACCGGCACAGTAACGTCGTCTGATGGTGTAGCAGCAACGGCACCAACTTCGGCCATCGTGCTGCAAAGCGTTTCGATCAGCCCGAAGGGTGAGGTGCAGGCAACTTATTCGGATAACAAGACCTACACGTTGCGTTTTGTGGCGCTCGCTAATTTTCCAAGCGATCAGGGTCTCAAAGCAATCGGAAACAATCGTTATTCGGAAACCGGTATTTCGGGTGCGTCTTCGATTACAGGAGCCGGTGCGCCAAAGGCTGGTAACATTATGACCGGCACGCTCGAACAGGCGAATGTCGATATCACGAGTGAATTGATGGACATGATCCGTTCGCAGCAGGTGTATAACGGCAATGCCCGTATGTTGCAGACGACGATGGAAACCGTCTCGCGCATTACGGATAAGATCTAATACAGATAATTCTGTGTTGGTTTAGACGCGCCTGTGCGGATGTACCACAGGCGTGTCTTCATCTCCTGCACACGAGTCACGCGGTCCTTACGGGCCGCGTGTTTTTTGTTTTACCGTCCTTCTATACGCGCCTCATGCGAGTTCGGGGTAGCCCAGCGCGATGGCTTCGTGTTCGAGTGCGGTGATCACATCATAGTCTTTGTGATCCAAGATCGAGACATCTTTCAGAAAGAGCGTGTTGAGATCGTCAGACCGATTGGCTTCATGAATCACGCGGGTAACACCATCCTGTAACGAGCGTAGCGTTGCCGCACCACTACGCGCGCCTGTGATGAAGGGCAGGCCCGGCGTCTTCGGTGTCATGGCAATGACCCGAAGGCGTTCCGATAAAGAGGGTGTGATGCGCATCAGATGGGCAAGAGATACAACGTCAATCGCGGCAATATCCGCTTCGCCCTGAATCACGGCTTTGACGCTGGCGCGATGCGCGCCGCTGACAAGGACCGATTGAAAAAATGCCCCGCGCGCGCCAGCTCGCGCGAGCGTGATCCGAAATAAATTCATGCCGGTATTGCTATCGCGCCCGTTGATGACCGCGCGTTTTCCTTTTGCGTCGCGTAACGTTTGGATTGCGTTGTCTTTCGAAACAATAATCGCACTGCCATAAGAGGCGCCATCCGCATCCGGCACATCATAATGAGGCGTTGCGATCAGTTGCGCCTCTCCACATAAATTATGCGTCAGGGGATAGCCGCAGGTTTGCGCCAGCAACAGATCGGGATCGGACCAAAGCGCGTGAAGATCGTGCGGCGTCGATAAAGCGTGCGGTACATCGGGCATGCCCTCTTGCCGCAAATGGTCTCCAAACCTTGACCAGAACGCATGGGTTGCCGCCCGGATTTCCGGGAAGTCATACATCGGGAGTGCAACGCGCCGTTGGGCCATGATGTGATTTAGGGCATCGAGCCGTCAGCGCGGGGTGCGCGGCCCGTGGGGTGTTCGGGCCAATGATGCGGGCGCACCAGATAACGCCGGATCACATCAAGATAGCCATTGTAAAGATGTCCGTGATTCTCCGCGATCAAGCGGTCACGATTGGCACGATACCATGCGGGAATTTCGTACCAAGGCAGAGTTGGCTCCGCGTGATGCGCGGCGTGAAGATTGTTGAACAGAAAGAGTGGGCCAAGCAGCGTCGCATTTTCAACAATTGCGGTGCGATCGGCCACGCCTTCTGCGGCACGATGTTCGGCAAAGGAGCGGATCAGCAAAAGAGACGTGCCCGGGTAAACGATGCACAGAATATAGAACCAAAGCGAAAGGTCACAAAACACCTTGATCCATAAAAAGACCAAGGCAACACCAACCCCATGCCGCACCCAGATACCCAAATGTTTCGTGTTGCCTTGCAACAGAAGCATCATTTCATTTTTGATGAAACGGCCAATCGACCAAGCGGGCCCAATCAACATGCGACCGATAAAGGTTGTTTGAAACCGCACAAGCGCGCGACCCGAAGGGCCAAGTGCATGCCAATGTTCCTTTGTCCAATATTGCGTTTCGGGATCATCGAGGGGATCCGTCAATCGCTCATCCCGATGATGGGTGAGATGCGCGCGGCGATAGAGTTCATAAGGCAGCCAGAGCGAGAGCGGCGGTACGCCTAATGCGCGGTTGAGGGCGCGCCAGCGCGTCGGGTGCCCATGCAGAATTTCGTGCTGCAAAGAGGAGTGCCACGCAATCAGGATCGCCCCGACCGGGATGGTTATGACAACCGGGAGTGCATGGGCGTAAAAAGTAAGGCACGCCCATCCGCCATAAATCACAGCAACCAGCGCGAGTGTGGGCCACTCGACATAGGTTGCTTTCTGAGCGCTTATGTGACCGGTAGCGATTGTCACCCGAACACCCTTTTTAAGGACCTCATCAACCGGGTAAAACTACCACATTGACGGTGATTTTAGCGCATAAATCGACATTTGATGTCGAATCATGCGCTGTCTGAACGGAGAGGGTTTTGCACCCTTTCAGTGCAGCCTCCCGGGCCGGTTACGATCACCGAGCGGATCAAATAAGGTAATTTTTTCAATGACTTCGACGCGCCCCAATTTCCTCATCCTGATGGTTGACCAGTTGAACGGCACCTGGTTTCCGGATGGACCGGCCCCGTTCTTAAAAACCCCAGTTTTGCGCGCTTTGGCTGAAAAAAGCGTCCGTTTTTCAAACACTTATTGTGCAAGTCCGCTCTGTGCGCCGTCACGCGCCTCGTTTATGACGGGTCAACGCCCGTCCAAGACACAAGTCTATGATAATGCTGCGGAATTTTCGTCATCTCTGCCCAGTTTCGCGCATATGTTGCGCCGCGCCGGTTATAAAACCGTTTTGTCGGGAAAAATGCATTTCGTCGGCCCCGACCAACTCCACGGATTCGAAGAGCGCCTCACCACCGACATTTACCCCGCAGATTTTGGTTGGACGCCTGACTGGACAAAACCAAATGATCGCATCGATTGGTGGTATCACAATCTCGGTTCTGTCACGAATGCGGGCACCGCTGAAATCACCAATCAACTCGAATATGATGATGAAGTTGCCTATCATGCAAAGCTTCGTCTTTATCAATTAGCACGGCGCGCAGATGATCGGCCTTTTTGCATGACGGTGAGTTTCACGCATCCTCACGATCCTTATGTCGCGCGCCGTAAATTTTGGGATCTTTATCCCGAAGGCTCACTTCCTCCATTGAATGTTCCTGCAATTCCTTATGAACAACAAGATGCGCATTCAAAGCGCCTGTTTGATATGTCTGATTGGTGCAATTATAGCTTGAATGATCAGATGATTGCTGATAGCCGCCGCGCTTATGCGGCTAATATCTCTTATCTTGACGAAAAAATCGGCGAACTTCTTTCAACTTTGAAAGATTGCTCTCTTGATGAGAACACGATTGTTATTTTCACATCAGATCATGGCGATATGCTTGGAGAGCGCGGCCTATGGTTCAAGATGAGTTTTTATGAGGGTTCTGCGCGTGTTCCATTGATGATACACGCGCCGGGCCGCTTTGAAGCAAGAAACATTATGGCACCCGCTTCAACGCTTGATGTTTTTCCGACGCTGGCACAACTTGCCAATATCGATATTTCGACATTGATACAGGACTTGGATGGCGAGAGCCTGCTGCCCGTGCTTCAGAAGCAAGCGCAAAGATCTCCTATAGTTTGGATTGAATATGCTGCGGAAGGGTCAATCGCACCGATGGTGATGGTACGTGATGGCGCCTTTAAGCTAACCCTTGCGGGGGATGATCCGGTACAGCTTTTTGATCTTGAACATGACCCCTATGAACGGGTGAATTTGGCTGATCATAATGCTCATCCCGATGTCGTTGCGCGTTTGATTGGTTATATCAATGATCATTTAGATATTAAGACGTTTGATCGCGATGTGCGCCGATCACAGGCACGGCGCCTCGTTGTTTATGATGCGTTGCGCAATGGACATTATTATCCTTGGGATTTCCAGCCGCTTC
>CANGPA010000065.1 GCA_947455645.1 Hyphomicrobiales bacterium
CTGCCCGCGATTGCGAAGGGTGAAATCATCGCCATCAAAGCGCAAATCGATGGCCGCCTTTGCTCTCCCGAACGCGGCCGTCGGATTGAGATCTCAAAAAATGAAGCGGAGCTCGATATCCGCTCCGACCTCTGCCACCAGATGGTCAGTTCGGCTGAACTTGTATTGGATCAAAACTCGGTTGAGTGATCTGTAGATAAAATACTAAAAAGTAACAATACCCCGTCGCATGATACAGCAAATATGGCGCACATTCATTATGTGCTTGAAACGTCGGCAGCGCCGTTGAATACTATGGTCCGTAGGATTCTTTGGCTGAACGCAGTTTACTCGTTTTATCCGTTGGCGGCGAATTGCTGAATGTGATTAAGCCGGTGCTAAGCTGATTTCTAAGCTCTAAGTTTTCTGCAAAAAACATAAAAAAATCAATAAGTTGGCTAAAATCACAACGAAAGATTTAGAGGGAAGAAAAATAATCATGAACAGGCGCGAAACACTTAAACTCATGGGCGTGACAGCACTCGCTGGCATGACCGGTCTGCCGCAGATTGCAAACGCCGCTGGCCAGGAAATGGTTGTCGTCGTCAAGATCGCCGGTATTCCTTGGTTCAACGCTCTTGAAGTCGGCGTGAAGAAAGCCGGCGCAGAATTCGGCATCAACGCATCGATGGTTGGTCCGTCGGCTGTTGACCCTGCACAGCAGGTCAAGCTCATCGAAGACTTGATCGCGAAGAAAGTCGCTGTCATCGGCCTCGTGCCGCTCGACGTGAAGGTGACGGAACCTGTGTTGAAGCGTGCTCAGGCCGCTGGCATCAAGGTCATCACGCATGAAGGCCCTGAACAGGCTGGCCGCGATTGGAACGTCGAATTGATCGACTCGATCAAGTTCGGTGAAGTCCAGATGGAACGCCTCGCAAAGGATATGGGCGAAGATGGCGAATATGTCGTTTACGTCGGCACGCTGACCACGCCGCTCCACAACATCTGGGCCGACGCAGCAATCGCCTTCCAGAAGAAGAACTATCCGAAGATGAAACTCGCGACCGACCGCTTCCCCGGCGCGGACGTAACGGATGATGCCTACAAGACCACGCTTGACGTGCTCAAGGCCTATCCGAACCTCAAGGGCATTCTTTGCTTTGGTTCGCAGGGTCCGATCGGTGCGGGTAATGCCGTACGCGAAAAGAAACTCGGCAAGAAGATCGCCGTTGTCGGCACAGTGCTTCCGTCACAGGGCAAGTCGCTCATCGACGATGGCATCATCCGCGAAGGCTTCCTCTGGAACCCGACAGATGCTGGTTACGCCATGGTTGCAGTCGCCAAGCTCGTGCTTGACGGCAAGGAAATCAAGGATGGCGTTGAAGTCCCGGGTCTCGGCAAGGCTGCCGTTGACGTCGCCAACAAGCAGATCAAGGTCGACAAGATCATGCGCATCAACAAAGACACGGTTGATGCCTTGATCAAGGGCGGCCTCTAATCCGCTATTACGCCTAAACGCTGCGCCCCTCTCCCGAGGGGCGCAGTCTTTGTCTCTTCACATATCCGTTTTGTGAACTGCACGATTAAGGATCAGCAATCGTGGCGACATTCCTCGATCTTAAAAATATTTCGAAGCGCTTCGGCGGCGTGCAGGCCTTGACCGATGTCGATCTGACCTTAGAAGCGGGCGAGGTGCATTGCCTCGTGGGTGAAAACGGCTCGGGCAAATCGACGCTCATCAAAATCATTTCCGGCGTGCAACCGCCCGAAGCAGGCGGCGTCATCAATATCGAAGGCCGCAGCTACACGCATCTCAATCCGGTCGAGAGCACACGCTCCGGCATTCAGGTCATCTATCAGGATCTTTCGCTGTTCCCGAATTTGACCGTCGCAGAAAACATCGCCGTCGGTCAGCATCTCGGCGGGTTCCATCCAGTCGATTGGGCCGCGATCCGCAAGATCGCTGAAACCGCGATGGCGCGTATCAATGTCCATCTCGATCTCGACGCGAAGGTCGAAGATCTCTCAATCGCCAATCGCCAGCTTGTCGCCATCTGCCGCGCGATGGCCGCAGACGCGAAGCTCGTCATCATGGATGAGCCGACCGCATCGTTGACCCGTCACGAGGTCGACGCGCTCTTGTCGCTCGTGCGCGAACTCAAAAAGAAAAATATCTGCATCGTCTTCGTCTCGCATCGCCTCGACGAAGTGCTGGAAGTGGCAGAGCGCGTCACCGTTTTGCGCGATGGCAAAAAGGTCGGCACCTATGCAGCCAAAGATGTAAATGACAAAAAGCTCGCAATGCTGATGACCGGCAAGGAATTCAGCTATGATTTGAAAGAGACCGATCTGTCCAATCGCAAGACGGTGCTCTCAGTCAAAAATCTCTCGCGCAAGGGCGACTATAAGAATGTGAACTTCGATCTGCGTGAAGGCGAGATCCTCGGAATCACCGGCCTCTTGGGTTCCGGCCGCACCGAATTGGCCCTCTCGCTCTTCGGCATGAACCCGCCTGATGAAGGCGAGATCAAGCTTGATGGCAAAACGCTTGCGCTGAAATCAAATCGCGAAGCCATCGACAATGGCATCGCCTATGTGTCGGAAGACCGCCTGACCCTCGGCCTCGTGCTCGAACAGCCGATTGCGGCCAATGCCATCGTCACCATCCTCGACAAGCTTAAAGGCGCTCTGGGTCTCATCCCCTTGGGCGCGCGCGAGTCGACAGTTGAGCGCTGGGTGAAAGATCTCTCGATCAAAGTGTCAAACACGGGCAATGCGGTGAAAACGCTTTCCGGTGGCAATCAGCAACGCGTCGTGCTCGCAAAATGGATGGCGACCAATCCGCGCGTGCTCATTCTGGATAGCCCCACTGTCGGCGTCGATATTCTCGCAAAAGACGGCATTTACGAAATCGTACGCGGCCTCGCGCAAAAGGGCGTCGCCGTCATCATGATCTCGGATGAAATTCCGGAAGTGCTCTATCACAGCCACCGCATTCTCGTGATGCGCCAAGGCCGCCTCACCGGCGAATTCGAGCCGCATAAGAGCTCGGAAGATCAAATAAGGGTTGCCGTCAATGCATGACCTGTTTCAACGCCTGAAGCGGCGCCATGAATTCTGGCTCGCAAGCGTCATCGCTGTGCTCGTTGTATATTTGTCGATTGCGACGCAGGGCTTTCTCACGCTGCAAAATCTCTTCGATCTTCTGACGTCGTACGCCTTCTTAGGGATTCTCGCGGCGGGCCTGCTAGTCGTATTGATTTCCGGCGGGATCGACATTTCCTTCACCGCCACCGCCTCGATTGCGCAATATATTACGATGCTTTTGGCGAACAAATATGGGCTCGACTGGTTCTCGGTTTTTGCCATCGCCATCATCGTCGGCCTGGTCTTGGGTGCGATTAACGCCGTTCTGATCGATCGACTGCAAATCTCCTCGATCATCGTATCAATTGCGACGCTGAATATCTTTTATGGTCTTCTCGTTTTCGTCACCGGCGGCAAATACATTTATTCACTGCCAAGCTGGTTCGGCAAAGGCATTTACTGGTTCGAATATGTCGATGCGGAAGAAATCTCCTACGGCCTCAATCTTCAGATCTTGGCCCTGTTCGTCATGTTCACAATCACCTGGCTCTTGTTGAACCGCACCAATATCGGCCGTCAGATCTATGCGCTCGGCGGCAATCGCGAAGCAGCCCAACGTCTTGGCTTCAATGTCTTCCGGCTCAACATTTTGGTTTATTGCTATATGGGCCTCACAGCAGGTGTCGCATCCCTCATTCAGGCGCAGCTCGCACAATCCGTCGCCCCCACTGTGCTTGTCGGCAAAGAGCTTGATGTGCTCGCTGCTGTGGTGCTTGGCGGCGCGAGCCTTGCGGGTGGCGTCGGCACGGTGCTCGGCACGATCCTTGGTCTTGCGCTTCTTGCCATCATGCAGAACGGCCTGATCCTGATCGGCGTCTCGTCCTACTGGTCGCAATTCTTTGTCGGCCTCGTCATCCTTCTCTCGGTCAGCGCGACGGCCTTGTCCGCCCGCCGCAAGCGCAAGGGAAATCTTATCGAATGAGCAACGAACCCGCCTATCTCACAAAGGGCCCCGATGCGGTTCTCATGCGGCTCCTGAAGGGGCTCACACATGATGTCACCAATCGTCGGCTCATCATTCTACTTGTGGCTCTTGTTGTTGTGTTCGGTCTTCTGATCGGCGAACGCTTCTTCTCGCAAGCCACCGTCCAGTCAATGGCCTTCCAATTGCCGGAGCTTGGCATCCTCTCGCTTGCCATGATGATCACGCTGGTCTCGGGCGGTTTGAACCTTGCGATCATATCCACCGCCAATCTCTGCGCACTTACGATGGCCTACATCATGACCACGCATGTGCCCGGTGCTGAAGGCTTTATCTGGGTGGGCTGGCAGATCATAGCGATCTGCGCAGGCCTCGCTGTGGCCGCCGTCATTGGCCTCTTGAACGGCTTCGTGATCGCCTATCTCGGCGTCTCGCCGATCCTTACAACGCTCGGTACGATGACGATGGTCAAAGGTATCGCCATCGGCATGACACGCGGCAATGTGCTCTCCGGCCTTCCTGAGCCGATTGTGTTCATCGGAAATGGCACAGTCTATGGCATCCCGACTGCGATGATCGTCTTTGCCATCGTGGCCATTCCAGTCGCCATCATGCTCGGCCGCACGCCAACGGGTGCTGCGACCTATATGATCGGCTCGAATGAGAAAGCCACGCGCTATTCCGGCATTGATACCAAACGCGTGATCTTGCGCGTCTATCTCATTTCAAGCTTGCTCGCCGCTATTGCGGGCCTTGTGATGATGGCGCGCTTTAATTCTGCAAATGCCTCCTATGCCGAGAGCTATCTGCTGGTGACGATCCTCGCAGCCGTGCTCGGCGGCGTCGATCCGATGGGCGGCTTCGGCAAGATCGCGGGCCTCATCCTTTCGCTCATCATTCTGCAAGTGATCTCCTCGGCGTTTAACTTGCTCAACTTCAGCCAATTCTTGACGCTTGCGATCTGGGGCACGATCCTGGTGGCGGTCATGGCTGTGCCGAATATCAGACGGCGATTAGGCTTTGCAGATTAGCGATGAGTGAAAAGGGCAGAGAGGCCAGTCATGAATAGGATCGATACCGGCGAGCGCGTCGCTGTTCTCGATCTCGGCAAGACGAATATTAAAGTTCTTGTCGCCGATGAAAATGGCGCACCGGTTGAAGTGCTCTCTTATCCAAACGCGCCCGATGCCTCCGGTCCTTATCTCGCAATTGATTTGAAGCGCATTGAAGCGCTGGTGATTGATGCGCTCGCAGACCTAAACAAGCGTCATAACATCCGTGCGATTGTCGGCACGGCGCATGGCTGCGGCGGAGTCCTCGTTGATGATCACGGTCCTGTTTTACCCGCAATGGATTATGAGGCGACGCCACCAGAGTGGCTTGCTGATGCCTATAGCAAAGTCGGGCCGAGTTATGCGGAAGTCTTTTGCTCGACCTCTGGCGGCGCAATGCGCCCCGCGCAAGGATTGCTTTGGCAGGAACGTGAATTTCCGAAAGATTTTTCACGCGCGAAACATTTCCTCCTTACACCACAATATTTCGCCTTTCGATTTGGGGGGCGACCCGTCACCGAAATTTCCTCACTGGCCGCGCAATGTCATCTCTGGAATCCGCTCAAAAGCGAGTTCTCAAGCATTGTAAAAAACAAAAACTGGTCACGCCTCTTCCCTGCATTCGCGCGCGCGGGCGAAGTTGTCGGACATCTCTCTCCGGAGCTTGCAAAGCGCACCGGCCTTGCACCTGATGTCGAAATTCTCGTAGGTGCACATGACAGCAACGCCAATTTTTACCGCTACAAAGCAGCGGGGCTTGCGGATTACACCGTGCTCTCCACCGGCACATGGATGATCGGCTTCAATCGTGGTCGCCCGCTCGCAGATTTCCGCGAAGAGCGCGCAATGGTGGCCAATGTCGACGTCGATGGCGAGCCCATCGCATCAACATTAACGATGACAGGACGTGAATATCAGATCCTCGCAGGCGATCCGCCGATCAGCGATGAACGCGCCTTCAATGAGGTCGAACGACTCATCGCACGCGGTACGATTCCGATTCCATCTTTCGTCGAAGACCCCGGTCCGGTGCCGAATTCGGGCGGAAAAGGACGCATTATCGGACCGCCTCCACAAAATTCTGAAGAGCGTGGCGCAAATGCAGCACTTTATGCTGCTTACGTAGCCGATCTGTGTCTCGATGTGCTCGGTTCCACCACCCCGATTGTGATCGATGGCGGCTTTGCCACCAACCCAACCTTTGGCATGCTTTTAGCGACCTTACGTCCCACCCAGTCCGTCGCCATGAGCCGCTCGAAAGACGGCACCGCACTTGGTGCGGGGCTCTTATGGCGGCGATTTGAGCGCAAGGAATTGATCACCAGCATAATTCTTGATCCAATGGCCCCCGTGCCGATTGCGGGCCTTCGCGAAGCAGCGCAGCGCTGGCGCGCTTTGGCGGATGGGTAAATTTCGCCTATAGTTCACAACAATCGTAAAAATGGGAGACAGTCATGAGCCATAAAAAACTTCGTCAGGGCATCATCAAAACCTGTATAGCGATGAATAACTCCGGATTAAACCAAGGCACATCGGGCAATCTCTCGCATCGTATTGAAGGTGGCATGTTGATAACGCCTACCAGCATGCCTTACGAGAAAATGCACAATGACGATATCGTCGAAATGGCGTTTGATGGCACGTATAAAGGCAAACACCGCCCATCTTCTGAATGGCGTTTTCACCGCGATATTTTGAAGAACCGCAGTGACGTGAATGTCGTACTGCACACACATTCGATCTATTGCACAACGCTTGCCACGCATGAGCGCGGCATTCCAGCTTTCCATTACATGGTGGCCGTTGCAGGCGGTGTGGATATTCGCTGCTCACCCTATGCGTGCTTTGGTACTCAAGCGCTCTCCAATCTTGCGCTTGATGCACTCAAAGACCGAACCGCCTGCCTCTTAGGCCATCACGGTTTGATTGTTTTAGCCGACACATTTGAAACCGCAATGTGGCGCGCGATTGAAATTGAAACACTCGCCAAAATGTATGTGCACGCTTTAGCGATTGGCGAGCCGCCACGCCTATCAGACAAGGAAATGGCGCAAGTCATCGAGCAAATGCGCCGCATGAGCTATGGCCAAGCACCCGATTTGGATAGAGTCGACGATACGCCCAAAACCCTCCGCGCTGCCGCGATCAAAATCCACAAAAAGTCCGAACCGGAAAAGCCCGTACCACCCGCACGCACAGGTCAAAAAAATACGCTAAGGCCAAAACCAGCATCGCCATCTCGCGAGCCAAAAGCAAAGGGAAAAAGCTAGCATGGGTCAAGTGCTACTGGCCGGATCACGCTTTGTCGGCGGCGTCCATTATAAGCCGCTCAATGAACGAAGCGTCATTGAGTTTCTAAGCCCGCTTCAACACGCATCGTCCCTGCTTGGCGGCGCGCCCACCACATGGACCGTGCGCGAAGTAGGCGATGGCAATCTCAATCTCGTCTTTATCGTCAAGGGCAATAAAGGCGGCCTCGTCATCAAACAAGCGCTCCCCTATGTCCGCATGGTTGGCGAGAGTTGGCCGCTGCCGCTTGATCGCGCTTACTTCGAGCATGAAGCGCTCAAAGTTCAAACCCTCGCAGCACCGCATCTTGTGCCAAAGCTTTATCATTTTGATACGATGCAAGCCGCCACCGTCATGGAGCTGCTTGAGCCGCATATCATCTTGCGTAAAGGCCTCATCAAAGGCATTCGCTATCCCAAGCTTGCAGCAGACATTGCCGAATTTTGCGCGCTGAATTTATTCAGCACATCAGACCTAGGCTCGCCTGCCGCAGAAAAACGCGAGCGCCAAGCGCGGTTCAGCCACAACATCACTTTATCGAAAATCACCGAAGATCTCGTCTTCACCGATCCCTATCGCGTCTCTGATCTCAACCGTTGGACCACACCGCAACTCGATAAAATCGCAGCAGCCTTTCGCCGCGATGCGCCTTTAAAGCTCGCCGCCCAGGAACTCAAATGGATGTTCTTATCGCGCGGCGAAGCGCTACTACATGGCGATCTGCACACGGGCTCCATCATGGCAACCGAAAGCAACACGCGCGTGATTGATCCGGAATTTGCCGTCTATGGCCCAATGGGTTTTGACCTTGGTGCCTTTATGGCCAATCTTCTTCTCGCCTTCTTCGCTCAAGAAGGCCTCGCTACCGATCATGATAACCGCGAAGACTATCGCATATGGATTCTCGATACGCTCGAATCCTTCTGGACGCTGTTTGAAGAAAAATTCCTCTCCCTTTGGAGCAAGGGCGGCAAGGGTGATGCGTTTTTATCCACGCTGTTCAATGATGACACGGGTGAAGTAGCGCTTGAGGCCTATCGCCATATGACCATGGCACGGCTCTTTCAAGATGCTATCGGCTTCACGGGTGCCAAAATGGCCCGCCGTATTTTAGGCCTAGCGCATGTCGAAGATCTCGAAAGCATTGCCGATCCCGACCGTCGCGCCTTGTGCGAAAAGCGCGCCCTCACAATGGCGCGCGCCTTAATGGTAGGCCGCACCTCGCTTTCTACCATCGGCGATATTCGCGACATGGCCCAAACCATCGCCAAGGAATCTGTTGCATGAAAATTCACGGCCGCGCGATGCGCACCATCTGGCCCGATGCGGATCAATGCTCGATCCATGTCATTGACCAAATCAAACTGCCCCATCGCTTCGAAACGAAAAATCTCACAACCAGCGCAGAAGCCGCAGACGCGATCCTCACAATGATCGTACGCGGCGCGCCGCTCATCGGTGCAACAGCCGCCTATGGATATGCCATGGCAATGCGCGAAGATCCGTCCAACGCCAATCTCGACAATGCCTATCAAAGCCTCTACGAGACGCGCCCAACGGCGGTCAATTTGCGCTGGGCACTTGATAATCTTCGCGAGCTTTTAAAGCCCCTGTCACCCTCTGAGCGCTTTAAAGCCGCATGGCAACGCGCAGTAGAAATCTGCGATGATGATGTCGAAATCTGCCGCAAAATCGGCGAGGCTGGTTTAGCCCTCATCCACAAAGCGCATCGGCCCAACAAAACCATCAACATCCTTACCCATTGCAACGCAGGCTGGCTAGCTTGTGTGGATTGGGGCACCGCGCTCGCGCCCATCTATATGGCGCATGACGCTGGCCTTCCTGTGCATGTCTTTGTCGATGAAACGCGCCCGCGCAATCAAGGCGCATCGCTCACCGCCTACGAGCTTGGCGCGCATGGTATCCCGCACACCGTCATCCCCGATAATACCGGCGGGCATTTGATGCAGCACGGCATGGTCGATCTCTGCATTGTCGGCACCGATCGGACAACGGCACGCGGCGATGTCTGCAATAAAATCGGTACCTATCTCAAAGCGCTTGCGGCACATGCCAATGACGTGCCGTTTTACGTGGCCCTTCCCCACACCACCATTGATTGGACCATCGAAGACGGGCTCACAGAAATCCCGATTGAGGAACGCTCCGCCCGCGAAGTAACCCATATGACCGGCCGCTTGGAAGATGGCAGCCTCGCCACCATCGACATCATGGCCCCCGGGAGCAAAGCGCTTAACTACGCGTTTGATGTCACGCCCGCTGATCTCGTGACAGCGCTCATTACGGATCGCGGCGTCTGCACCGCCACGCCCGATGGCCTAAATAGCCTCTTCCCCGAACGCGCCTAACCGCTAATGCTTCGGAGCGCCGGATAGGCCCGCTCATAGGCGGCAAAGAGCGGTTTATACTGCTCATGCACGGCCATATTCGGCTCAATGCGCCGCGTGACCTTCACCATCGCACCCGCGGCCTCTTCAATCGAGGCATACTGCCCCGCCGCCACCGCCGCCAATATCGCTGAGCCAAGCGCAGGTGCATCAGCTACTTCCGTCAGCGTCAACGGAATACCCGATACATCGGCATGAATCTGCATCCAGAGTTCGGAGCGCGTCGCCCCGCCGCAGATACGGAACTCGTGCGGCACATAACCATTCGCCCGCATCGCTTTAAAAATCGCCTCAGAACCAAACGCGACGCCTTCAATCATGGCGCGAAAAATATGCGCGCGGCCATGCTTGAGGCTTAACCCTGTTATTGCCCCGCGCGACAAAGGGTCGGTATGCGGCGTGCGATTGCCCTGAAAATGCTCCTGCACAATCAAACCATCCGCACCGGGCGTCAAAGCGGCTGCTTCGGCATTCAGCGTTTCGTAACTCACCCCTTCACCGAGTAAATTCTTAAACCAGTTGATCACCGATCCCGTCGATGTCTGCCCGCCTTCGACAACATGTAAACCGGGAATAAGCGCATCTTCATATGTGCCCCAGATACCTTTGCCGTGAAACGGTTTTGGCGAGAGACCGAGATGGAGATGGGATGAGCCCGTGATGAAGGCCAGTGCGCCGGGCTTCACAACGCCCAAACCGATCATTGCAATAAAGGCATCAGGTCCACCTTGAGCGACAGGAGTTCCCGCCATGAGACCACAATGTTCCGCAGCCTTCGCTGTTAAAGGACCAATCACTTCACCGAGCTTGGTGATCTCGCGTGGCCATTTTTTAGCAAGCTCCAGTATACCTAATTTTTCAACCAGTGAAACCGGAAAGCCGCCAGCACTCGCGCGATAATGCCAACGCGGCGCGATATTGCCGATAGAGGCCACCATGCGGCCTGTCAGATGGAAATTGATATAGTCCTGATACTCGCAAATCGTTGCGGCTTTTTTGAAAATCTCGGGCTCATTGCGCGCAATCCAAAGCGCCTTCGGAACCATCCATTCAGCCGAAACAGGCCCCTGCCCATTTGAATTGACAATAAGAGCCTCATCACCCGTTTTTAATACAAGTTCTGTTTCTTGCGATGACCGCACATCCATCCAGATCAAAGCGGGGCGGAGCGCTTGTCCTTGATCATCGAGCGCGACGACCGAACAACAGGTCGTATCAACCGAAAGACCGACAACATCCTCTTTGCGCACACCCGCTTCAGCGAGCGCTTTGCGAACGCTTTGGCCCAATCCATTCCACCA
>CANGPA010000066.1 GCA_947455645.1 Hyphomicrobiales bacterium
GTCGTGTAGCGCCTTGGCTGATCGGGTTGGATTTTCAGCGCGCCAGCTTGAGCGATTGTTTCAGAAATATATTGGTCAGGCACCCACCCGCTATTATCTCGGTCTTCGACTTGCTCGCGCACGTCATTTGCTTTTGCAAACAAGCATGCCGATCCTTTCGGTGGCTTTGGCATGCGGCTTTGTTTCCGCTTCGCATTTTTCAAAATGCTATAGCGAGCATTTTGGCCGCACGCCGTCGGAAGAACGATTTGGACCACGCCAACGCGCGGCCAAAAAAGACGCCGCTGGTTTGGTCCTTGCCGATGAACCGCCCGATTCGATTGGCGCGCTCGCATGAAACGAAAGTGGTCGAGCGGACTGATACGCTTGGCGTCGACATTTTCATTTTGTTTTGCGTTGTTATGCTGGTCTCTCATCGGCACGACGGGCATACAAGCCCAATCGCAAAATGAGCGCCTTAACAGTCTATTTGCAGCCTTGCACGATGCGCCGAATGAAGAAATTGCGAAGCAGATTGCCAATCGTATTCAGGCAATCTGGTCAAAACCCAAAAGTCCAACAGCGGACCTTTTTATGCAGCGCGCCGCCATGGCAATGGACGCGGATGGTGCGCCGGTCGCTATTGAATTGCTTGATCGTGTGATTGCGATTGAACCTGATTTTGCAGAGGGTTGGAACCGTCGCGCCACGGCGTTTTATATGATCGATGATTACACAAGAGCGCTCTCAGACGTCATGGAAACGCTGAACCGCGAGCCGCGGCATTTCGGTGCGCTGACGGGATTGGGTCTTATCTTGATTGAACGCGGTGATTTTACTCGTGCGCGCGCCGCGTTTGAAAAGGCGCTCGCCCTTTATCCAATGATGCAGAGTGCGAAAGACGCGATCGAGAAGATCGATCGTCAAACCGGCGGTGCGCAACTTTAATCGTTCAACGCCTCACGGCGCATAGGCTATGCGCACCATATTTGTCGCACCCGGTGTCCCGAACGGTACGCCTGCCACAATGATGATACGCTGTGCCGATTTTGCAAAGCCTTCCGAGCCTGCGAGACGCGCGGCACGCTCCGCCATATCATCGACGTCATGCGCGTCTTCCGTTACAAACGCATGCACGCCCCAGGCGATTGCCAAACGGCGCGCGGTTGACAGATTAGGGGTGAGCGTGAGCACCGGTGCTTCGGGTCGTTCGCGCGCAATGCGCAAGGCGGTTGCACCTGATGTGGTCCAAGCGACAATCGCTTTGAGATCAAGTGTTTCCGCAATGTCGCGCGTCGCCATGGCAATGGCATCTGCGCCGGTTGCTTCCGCCTTCGCGCGTTGGTTGTTGATGATTGAGCGATAGATCGGATCGCTTTCAACTTCTTCCGCGATGCGGTTCATCGTGGCAACCGATTCTTCCGGGAATTGGCCTGCAGCCGATTCCGCAGACAGCATAATCGCATCAGCACCATCAAACACGGCGGTAGCGACGTCAGACACTTCCGCGCGTGTCGGCACAGGCGCGGTGATCATGGATTCAAGCATCTGCGTTGCTACCACAACAGGCTTGCCTAAACGTCGTGCACTGCGGGTGATCCGCTTTTGCAGGCCGGGTACTTTTTCCATCGGCAATTCAACACCGAGATCGCCGCGCGCGACCATGAGTGCATCGGAGAGTTCGATGATTTCATCGAGCCGCGCTATGGCTTGCGGCTTTTCGATTTTCGAGAGAACGAGCGCACGGCCACGCGCAATCTTGCGTACTTCGGCGACATCTTCGGGGCGCTGCACAAAGGATACGGCAATCCAGTCAATGCCTTCCTCAAGCGAGGCTTCGAGATCGGATCGATCCTTCGCCGTCATGGCCGATACAGGGATTGTGGTGTCAGGCAGGCTCACGCCTTTTTTATTTGAAACCTTACCGGCCACTTCCACGATTGTCACAGCGCGCGTTTTGGTTGCTTCCGTCACGCGCAAGCGGACTTTGCCATCATCGATCAGAATCGTGTGGCCCGGTTCGAGCGAGGCCAGAATCTCCGGATGCGGAAGATGCACGCGTTTGGCATCGCCCGGTTGTTTCGTCGCGTCGAGAATAAAGCTCTGTCCTTTTTCAAGCATCACGGCGCCATCAACAAATGTATCAAGGCGCAATTTAGGGCCCTGCAAATCGACCATGATTCCGATGGGCCGCTCTACCACCGTTTCCACCGCGCGGATCATGCGCACCTGTTCGCGCATACCATCATGAGAGGCGTGGCTCATATTAATACGAAAGACATCCGCTCCAGCGAGAAACAATTTGCGGATCATTTCTTCGGACATGGAAGCGGGTCCAAGTGTGGCGATGATCTTCGCGCGGCGCAGGCGTCTCATTCACAAATTCCCATCATTTTGGAACAGATTTTGACGGATCGGTAAGTTGCACCGTCCAGTTTTTTTGCTCACCCGTATCTACTTCAAAAAATTTCATGCGGTCAAACCCGCGCGCAAGGCAATCTTCGACGCCATCAATGGTGAATTGGCGATCCTGTGTGCACAACACCGATGTCCCACTCCATTCACCCCCGCGATCATAATCCTGCGCATAGATGTAATAATAGCGGGAGGATAAATTGCCGTTAACGAGTGTTTCGCAACCATTTGGCTTAACGTTCCACCAGCCTTCGCTGCGCCAGGCCTCTTTCATGCGATAGCCAATCGCCACACCCACGCGGCTCGTGGTCATATTGCACAGGCGTAAATCCGCTTGTGCGGCAGTCGCCCCTAAGAAAGGCGCAGATAAAAGCAGGACAGCGGCAAAAAGGCGATCAACAGAGTTCAGCATCGGTTCTTTTTGTCATGCGGGATCAGGCTTGTCATCCATACTTTGTCGAGTGGAAGTGTCATTTTTAGGTCGTGCAATCCAGATGCCCGCAAGAATGGCCGCACCGCCAAGCGCTTGTAAGGGCGCCAACGCCTCGCCCAGCACCACCCAGGCCGCAAGTGCTGCGGCAAAGGCTTCAATGAAAATGATGAAGGACGTGAACATCGTCGGCAAGCGGCCGAGCGCAATCGCCAGTAGACCTTGCCCACCGGCATGGCTGATCAAAGCCATCGCGAGGAGCGCAACATAGCCCTGCGGCGCATCGGGCAGAAAGGAATCGCCGTGGAGAAAAGCAAAGAGGGCAATGATGGGCGCTGTGATCAAGGAGAGGCCGAAAGTTGCGCGCGCGGCGCCTGACGTTTTTCGCGCCGCTTGAACGGCAAAAAAATAGAGACCAAAAAACAGCGCCGTACCAAGGCCAAACAAATCGCCTTTGACGTGACGGGCATCAAGCTCGATCGAGCGGCCGATGAGGGCGAGACCGCCCGCAAGGCACAGAAGAATGCCGATGGGCACCGCGCGGGGGATTTTTTCCCGAAAGATCAGCCATGAAACAAGCAGAACCCAGATCGGGGTTGTCGTGCCAAAAAACGTCGCATTAGCGACGCTCGTATTGAGGATCGCTATATGCCAAAGCAGAAGATCGCCAGCGAACAAGAGACCCGCAAGTGCAATGGCGCGCGTCATGGTGGGGCGCGGACCGTGTCCGGCGCGTTTTTCCTCAGCAACCGCCCAGAACCAGAGCACCGGCAAAGCGAGCGCTACGCGCCAGAATGCGGAAGCAAAAGCCGGAACACCCGCATCTGCGGCAAAGCGCACAAAAATGGGGGATACGCCCATGGCGCATGCGCCACCGAGGAGGGCGACGAGGCCAAATAGATCGACGGGGCGGGTAGCGGCCGTGGGGGATTGAACGGTCATGACGCGGGGAAGCACCTTTCTAAAGCCCGCTTCTTAGGGCATTGAAGGGGACGCGTCACGTAAGCTAGTTCATCCTTGCCCCTCATTCTCGCGTGCTTTGATGTCAGATTCGCTTTTTTCCCAAACGCCGCTCAATGCGCCCGCCCATCCCGTGAACGCGTTGCCGGGCGATCCTGCAACAGGCATTTTATTGTTGTGCGATCACGCGTCGAACGCGATTCCGCTAGAATACAGGGATCTTGGTCTGCCGCGTCACGAGCTCGAGCGGCATATTGGCTATGATATCGGCGCCCAAGGGATGACTGAGGCTATGGCCGAGCGGCTCGGCTGTCCTGCGCTGATGACTCAATTTTCACGTCTGTTGATTGACCCTAATCGGGGTGAGGATGACCCGACCCTCGTGATGAGACTGTCTGATGGCGCGATAGTTCCGGGCAACGCGCGCGTCGATCGGGCTGAAATCGAGCGGCGGATTGCGCGGTTTTATCGGCCCTATGACGAGGCTATCAAGCAGGCGCTGGCGGCCTCGCTCGCCGAGGGCGTGCGTCCGGTGATCATCTCCATGCATTCCTTTACTCCGATCTGGCGCGGTGTCCCGCGACCATGGCATGCGGGAATTTTGTGGACGAATGATGGGCGCTTGTCTCATAAGCTCATCGATGCCCTGAGGTCCGATCCGGCTCTCGTCGTGGGTGATAATGAACCCTATCATGGCGCGCTGACCGGCGATGTGATCGACCGCCATGCTCTGGCGCATGGCTATTCCAACACGCTGATTGAAATTAGGCAGGATTTGATTGCGGAGCCTCAAACCGCGCGGGCCTGGGGCATCCGGCTGGCGGATGTCATCAAAGAGCTCCTGCAGGATCCGATCCACCGCACGGATTTTCGGTCATCCACAGGGCAATGACCTGAAGCCGGGTCGATGCTTGACCCGCTCCCCGCGATGGCGGACAGGAAGGGTCCGTTCAATCCCCATCTCAACCCGTATAAGGCGAGGCAATCATGTCCAATTCGGTGTCTGGCGAAGAATTAAAGGCCTTCATCGAGCGCATCGAGCGGCTTGAGGAGGAAAAGGCGGCGCTCGCGGGCGATATTCGTGATGTTTATTCCGAAGCCAAAGCCAATGGCTTTGACACCAAGATCATGCGCAAGGTGATCGCGCTCCGGCGCAAGGATCATGCGGAGCGCAAAGAGGAAGAGGCGATTATGGAGCTCTACCTCGAAGCGCTCGGCATGCAGGCCTGACCCGCCGCAACCAATTTTGCTGAACAGCTCGCGGCCAATTTCGTCGAGAAATGGCCAGTTGACGGCGCAAGATCATCGGCCGACGAGAAGCGTGACACTGATCCGGAAGAGGTTAGACGCGTGGCTTCAATTGCCTCGCGTGACAGCGGCTTCGTTGGAATGATCAGCTTGGCCTCCGCCGGTTTTGCCGGTGTATCCTTAGGTTCCGAATTTTTTGGCAGCGGTGCGGCGCTTTGTGCTTTCGGCTTAAGGGGAAGGGCCGCTGCAGGTGGCTCAGCCGGGGGCGCATAAGCCAAAGCGACTGTCGGCGGTACTTTTGGCCGTCCCTCCGCAATAATCGGAGGCAGATCAGATTTCGGGGTCGGCGCGCCGATGCTGGCCGTCGTAGCTGGATCCGTCGTTGGGGCGAGCGTCGCGACACGTCCGGTTGATTTTTCACGAACGGGCGGCAGGGGAACGGCGGCGGTTACGACGGGAGCGGCGACTGTGCCACGGCCCGGAACGGGCACGGGCAGCGGAACCGGAGCGCCGCCTGCGAGTGGTTGCAGTCCAGCCTGCCAAACGAGTTGCGGCCCTGCATTATTAAACGCCATGACCGAAGAGGGGGCGGTCCCCGGACGGGCCATCGGCATGGGCGCATTCGGTGCCGGAATGGCGGATTTGAACGAGGAGAGTGGCGGTAAAGCGGCAAATTGGGGGAGTTTTTGTGCAGCAGGCTTCGATGTGATTGCCGCCTCTGGCGTATCCGCACCCTCATCAGCAGCGGGGGCAGCGGCCTTGGCCATGACAACACGGGAAACAGGCTTTTGGTTTGCCACTTCATTATCGTCATCTTCACTGCCACCACCAAAGAGGAGCGCCCAGAAGCTCTTCGTCTTCGGTGTGCCACCGCCTTCACCGGCATCCGCGAGTGATGTACCAAGCACCGTGCCGCCATTGGCGAGAATTTCTTGTTCGGCTTCGGCGTAACGCTCAAGCGGTCTTCCGTCGGACGGGATGTGAACGGTTTTTCCATCCGGGAAGAGACGGGCCAATTCATCATGCGACATCCGCGGCCAATGGCGCACGCTGCCCGCATCCAGATGCACAAATGGCGTGAAGGCATTGGGATAATAGCCGACACCGCCGCGCTGCATGCGCAAGCCCACTTCACGGATTTCGGTGATGTTTGCGTCCGTTAAATAGAAGTCCATCGCCTTGCCAAGCATATGCTGCGAATTCTTGGCGACCGCTTTTGATTGTCGGCGTAGCATCGCGTTGGTTTCAGGTGAGCGATAGGCGGAGACGACATTGATCGGCTCTGTGGAGCCGACGCTGCGTTGCGCTTCCCAGACGATGTCGAAGAGACGTGGATCCATGCTGGTGGGTTCATCGCGACGCCAGTCGCGCAACAGCCAATTGAGCTTTTCAAGCGCATCGCGGTCGAAGCTGCCATTGCGCTTATATTCGATCGTCAGGCTCTCGCCCGTATGTGTGTGATAAATTGACAAAGTCCGCGATTCGCCGTTGGCGATGGCGTTGCCGCCTTGTTCAACGCTGGCCGTCAGTGCGGCAAGGGCGATCACCGAAATACCTGCGAATCGTGCAGAAAAACGGCCTTGAGACCGGAATAAACGCTTCAAAAATGCCATGGAAAGATAACGGCCTCAGGCTCGAAAGGCCGATCAGCGTCGGCCCATCTGTTGGAAACAGGGTCAACAAACTCTTATCGAAAAAGATTAAGCGCTGGTAAACTCGCCGTCCGGTTGCATGAGATTGCGAAGCATTTATTGGCCGTCCCTTGCTCGCGAAGGTCTTTTGGCTACAGTGCCCGGCGTTTTGAATCGTCACTGAAAGATATCGTTCTTGAAACTCCTCCTTGTTGTTGCCTGTGCACTCGTTGATGCCGACCGGCGCGTGTTGATTGCCAAAAGGCCCGAAGGCAAGGGCATGGCGGGACTATGGGAGTTTCCCGGCGGCAAGGTCGAGACGGGCGAGCGGCCTGAAGACACGCTCATTCGCGAACTGCATGAGGAGCTCGGCATCATGGTGAAAGAACCGTGTCTAGCGCCGCTCACTTTTGCGAGCCACGCTTATGATGATTTCCATCTCTTGATGCCGCTTTATATTTGCCGCCGCTGGGAGGGTCTCGTTGAAGCGCGCGAACATGCGGATCTTAAATGGGTGAAGTCTGGAAAATTGCGCGATTACCCGATGCCGCCGGCAGATGAGCCTTTGATCCCCGCACTCATTGATCTTCTGGGCGCATAATTATGAATGCGTCCACGCGCCACCTTTATGTGATTCAACTTTTTACGTGCTCGCTCATGTGGTCGAGTGGTTTCATTTTTATGAAACTTCTTGCCGACAGTGTTGATCCCTTTGCGATTGCCTCAACACGTGCAGGGATTGCTGCTGTCATTTTGAGTTTGTGGTTTGCGCTGCGCGGTCATTCACCTTTGCCGTCACGACGTGAACTTTTGCCATGGTTGATGCTTGGTACATTGAATGGGTGGTTGCCGAATGTGCTCACAGCTTTCGCTTTAGAACATGCAGCAGCCGGACCAAGTGCAATGATTCAAGCCTCAGGTCCGCTAATGGTTGCGGTGTTGTCGCATCTTGCTTTTGCCGATGAACGACTGACGTTGCGCCGTGTCGCCGGCGTGTTGGTTGGTTTTGTGGGCATTACGCTTTTGATTGGCCCTGCGGCTTTTGCCGCCGATGGTGCAACGCTATTCGGTTCCTTGGCGATGGTGGTTGTGTCGCTCTGTTATGCGCTTGGTAATGTCTATGCGAAATTTATTCCGCATGTAGAGCCCGCGCGGATGGCGCTCGGACAACAAGTGGTCTCTGCACTTGTCGCTACACTATTGGCATTCGGTCTCGGCGGTATAAGCGTTTACGGCCCGATTGTTACATCATGGCCAGCGGTCGTGGCCTTGAGTATTTTTTCAACCGCGATGCCGATTACGATTTTCATGTATCTCATTCGCCAACAAGGTCCAACCAAAGCGGCGATGATTGGTTATCTCATGCCGGTTTTCGCCGTGCTGCTTTCAGTCATTTTTCTTGGCGAAACGATTGGCCTGCGTGAAATCACCGGAGGCCTCATTGTTCTCTTCGGCGTGGCGATTGTTTCAACTGCGCCGAAAGCGCGCGCTCAAGCCGTTCACTCAGGCGTCCGTCCATAAAGCGCTTGCGCCAAAAACAATCCGCCATGGCGTAAGCCGCCGCCATCAATACCATGACCGATGCCGAAAGAGAGATGCCACTGGCAGGGAATTTCGGCTTGGCCCAACGCATCGGCTGACATGAAGAGTGCATCTAGCGGAATAACTTCATCGCGGTCGCCATGCACGAGCAAGATGTTCGGTTTGCCGGTGGCTTCTGCAAGATGCTCGGGCCCCACGAGGACACCTGAATAACCGAGAATGGCCGCCGGTGAAATTGAACGCCGAAGACCTGTATGCAGCGCCATCATCGTGCCTTGGCTAAAGCCCACCAAAGCCAGTCGATCTGGTGCGAGATTGAGCCGCTGGAGTTCCTCATCAAGAAATGTATCTAGCGACGGCCGAGCGCCGACAACGCCGCGCCAACGCTCAGACGGATCCCGCATGGTGAGCGGGAACCATTGCCGTCCCATCGGTGACATGCCGCAAGGCTCAGGAGCATGGGGAGAAACGAATGCGGCATTCGGGAGCCAATTCTGCCATTGTTGGCCGAGATCGATGAGATCCTTGCCGTCAGCGCCATAGCCATGAAGAAACACCACCAAAGCATCGGCTTTGCCGGATTTCGGGGCGAGGCGCGGACCATCAATTTTTGTCATATTGTTTTCTGCCATTTGATATCGGGCGATTATCCAGCAGGCGTAGCCTCACGCCCCGCCTTCATCGCACCGTAATAGGCCCAAAGCAGCTTCGCGGCGACCCCTCGATAAGGCCGCCAACGTCGTGCGAGCTTTTCGAGTTTGGCGGGATCGGGGCGCGACCGCATGCGAAAGCCCATCCGCGCCGCTTCTTGCAAAGCGAGATCCCCCGCCGGAAATGCATCCGCATGGCCCAAACAAAAGAGGAGATAGATATCAGCCGTCCATGGCCCGATGCCTTTCACAGTCGTGAGGGCGGCCACAGCCTCTTCGGCGTCTAGCGTATGAAGCGTGCTCAAAGGCAAAGCACCCGTCGCCACGGCATCGGCGGTCGCACGCAGCGTACGAATTTTGGGAGCGGACAGGCCAAGCCCTTTGAGCGTTTCGTCATCGCTGTCTAGAATATGATCGGGGCTCAGCTCCTCAAACCGCGCGGTGATACGCGCCCAGATTGATGCCGCGCTTGCGGTCGAGACTTGTTGCGACACGATGATCCCGGCAAGGCCTGCAAAGCCGGGCGGACGCTTTCTCAAAGGCGGGCGGCCACTAACAGCAAAAAGCGGCTTCAGTTTCGGATCAAGCTCTAGAAGTGCGTGCAAGCCAAAATCAAGCGCATCGTCATGATCGATAAGAAGATGTTGCATAGAGGCCAAATATAAGCGATGCGGGGACAGAGCTTGATGACTAAAAGCGCGATCATCGAATTGATTTTGATATGACACGTTCACCGATGCAACCTGTTTATCGCTTTGCGCCTTCGCCAAATGGATATCTCCATCTCGGCCACGCTTATTCAGCTTTGCTGAATTTCGAATATGCGAAGCGGACGGGTGGTCGCTTCCTTTTGCGGATCGAAGATATTGATCAGGGCCGCTCCCGTCCGCATTTAGAAGAAGCCATTTACGAAGATCTTGCTTGGCTGGGCCTTGAATGGGAAAAACCGGTATTGCGCCAATCGGAGCATTTCAATTTTTATGCTGACGCAATTGCCACGCTTGAAAATCGCGGATTTTTATATCCCTGTTTTTGCACCCGTTCTGAACGAAATTTTGAAGACGCTGAATTGAAAGACCCAGATGGCGCGCCGCTTTATTCTGGAAAATGCCGAATGCTAGATGACGCGTCACGTGCGGAAAAACTCAACGCACAGCTACCCCATGTAAAACGCATCGATATGAAGCGCGTGCGGGAGTATTTGTCTTCGACACTTGTATTTGAAGAATTTGGCACTGGATCAGCGGGGCGAATGATTACCGCCCAACCCGAAAGATGGGGTGACGCCGTTATCGCGCGCAAGGATGTGCCGACGAGCTATCATGTCAGCGTTGTGCTTGATGACGCACGACAGGGTGTGACCGATATTATTCGAGGTGCTGATCTTCTGCCTGCCACCGATCTTCATCTTTTGTTGCAGGCTTTGTTTAATCTGCCGACACCACGCTATCACCATCATGATCTGATTTTGGATTCAGACGGCGATAAATTGGCGAAGAGCAAAGGCTCAAAGGCGTTGCGTGATTTGAGAGCCGAAGGCGTTACGCCGGCGGAGATTCGGTCGCGCTTGGGGTTTCTTGAGAAATAAAAAATTTACGGCGCGAAAAGTGCTCAAGCCTCGCGCGACGCGCACGGGGTCACTCACGGCTTTACTCCCAAAACCATGAGCCAAATCAGAATGGAGAATACTGACAAAGCAGTCGAGAGCGCGATGCCATTGGAAGAGATTTGCACGCCACTCTTATATCGTTCTGCAAATAGATAGGCATTGATACCCGAGGGCGCAGCCGCAAACAAAACGGCAACGCCGGCCCATACAGGTGGAACCGGGAAGATATAAAAGGCGAACACATATACAAGTGCGGGATGCAGCAAGAGTTTGATCGCGGTGAGGCTCGTGGCGAGGCTTACACCCCCGCGCACACCATAGCGCCAAAGTGCAATACCCATGGAAAACAAGGCGCAAGGCAAGGCCGATGCGGCAATCGAGTCAACAAGAGTGGTCACAAGCCATGGGACGGGCCACCCAGAAAGATGGAACGCCGCGGACACAAGAATCGACAATAAAATCGGATGTGTCATCAATTGCCGAATAACCGTCGGCCAATGCGCGGCGCGGCCTTCCATCAAGAGTGTGGCGACGGTGAATGTCACGGGCAGATGAATGGCAACGAGAAGAAAAAGCGGCACGGCGCCTTCTTGCCCGTAGGCTTGCAGGATCAAAGGAACACCA
>CANGPA010000067.1 GCA_947455645.1 Hyphomicrobiales bacterium
AAGACCATCAACACCGAGTGATAATCCATCCGGCTTTGTCGCCCGAAAGCACCATTCGGTCAGAATGCGGTATTTTGTAATCCATGTCGAGCGGCTGTTGCTCCATTGCGCATCTTTGAACGTATCAAATATGGTTTGATAGGCGGCTCGAACGGCGTTTTGCCCCCGGTAAACGCCTCCAGATGGCGACGAACCTGCAGAAGCCAAAAAAACGCAGTCGTCACTCGACATTGCCATAATCATATCAAGATCATGGTTATTCCATGCGGCTGAAAATGCGTCAGGATTGAAACCGGTCATACTCTAATATCTCTCAAAGCATCCCACACAATCATAACATCTTAAAAAAATTCCGGACGATCCTTAGACCGTCCGGAACAATTGCTTATCGTGATTATTTCTTCACGAGATACTCAACCGGAATCGGCTCAGAGATCGTCCATTCGTCAACAACGCCTGGTTTGCCGTTCTTAATTTCAGTGATGAGATAACGACCACGATTCTGGTGATGGATTTTATCAGTGAATGTACGAGGACCAAACAGGGTCTTCTCGTCCTTCATCTTTTCGAGCTCTTTCACAACCGCGTCAGCATCGGTTGTCTTCGCACGCTCAACAGCCTTTGCCCAAACATCGATCATGACATAGCCAGGATAGACATATTGGCTCGACGGATCTCCACCCGTTGCTGCTTTATACTTTTTATTGAATTCGTTAACGGCAGGATTTGGATCATCGCCATAAACCGAGCCCTGATCTGGAACATAGAAGTCCGAGAGGTCCGGCGTTGCATTGAGCCAGTAACCCCCGCTGACGCCCGAACCGTTCAGGATCATCGATTTGATGCCTGCAGCGCGGATCTGTTTCACGGCACTCACGACACCAGGCATCATCGAGCAGAGCATAATCGCATCGGGTTGTTGCGGTAAGCTCTTGATTCGGGTGATTTGCGCTGCGATCGACGTATCTTCGTTCTTGAATGTGTCCTGACCAACAAGCTTAGCATCCTTAAGCTTTGGCATCATCCAATCAAAGCCATCGCAAATGCCCTTGTTATATTCAGTCCAAGTGTCAAGAAGGCGGTAGAAGTTCCGAGCCTTTTTCTTATTATAGGCCCATTCTGCCATCGTTGCGCCTTGCACAGCCGCGAGAACCGATGCCGAGAAGGAATGAGGACCAACGCCCTGAATACCTGCTTTAATCGACTCAGCGCAAAGGAAGAACGAAACCTTGCCGGCTGCTTCGGCAGCGAGAGCGGCCGGGGAACCGAAGTCATAATCGCAAGAAACGACGACGAGGCTTGCACCCTTATCGATCACTTCGAGGCCCGCTTTTGCACCTTCTGCGCGATCTGTCTTAGTATCGGCAGCTACTGTCTTAATTTGCTTGCCAAGAAGGCCGCCGGCCTTGTTGATCTCATCAATCCGGATCATGGCGGCATCCTGCGCAGGCTTATCATAAGCCTGCATGAAGCCCGATGATGCCGTTGCGAAGCCGACGATAATATCGTCAGCCTTCGCGACACTCGTGCCGAGCGCCGCCATCATGATGGTCGCGCCGGCTACGCCGGTCAGCAATTTTTTCATCCTATCCTCCATTTGCGTTACACTTCATTTATCCTGCGATCAGATTGTCCGTCAGGACCCAGCCGTCGCAGAAACGCGTTTGAATGGCCACCTTCGCCAAACAATTTCTGTATTTCGGGTCAAACCCGAGGGACGTGCGATCAGGATCACAACCATCACAATGCCGATGGTTATTTCCTGCAAACCATTCGGTATGGCTAAAACCGTTCCGCCAAAATCGACGCCTTTTTCAAACTGTCTCAAAACCTGAATAATGACCGACAAAACGACTACGCCCATCACCGCGCCAGAAAGACTGTTCATTCCACCTACAACCAACATCGATAGACATATGAAGGTGAGATTGAGATAAAAAGTATCGGGCGTAACAACGCCAACCGAATGCGCAGACAGCGCGCCCGCTAGGCCGGTGATGAAAGCGCTGATGATAAAAGCGATTAAACGTTCCCGTCCAATATCGACACCCGAGGCGCTTGCGGCGATCGCTTCGTCACGCGCAGCCCGCAAGGCAAGACCTGAGCGCGAAATTGCGTAAAGATGCGCAATCAGAATTGCACCCGCAGCCGCAAGAAAATAAGGCCAAACAACGCGTACAATTGGAATTCCGACGACCGAACTCGTCGCACCCGTCACACGTTCCCAGTTTGAATAGACCGTGTTGATGACGGCTAACATTGCAAAGGTGGCGATCGAGGCCGCAATTCCCGAAAGCCGCATCAAAATTTTGCCAACAATAAGCGCAAAGATCGCCGCAAAAATGCCGCCCAGCACGATTGCGATACCAAAGGGCAATTTTGTTTCAAGGATCAGGTCTGGCAATCCTGGAAGCGCCATTTTCTTCATCATAGGCGGGATGGTTAACCAAGCCGTGGCATAGGCACCAAGACATGTGAAACCGATATGCCCAAATGAGATGACACCTGAATTACCAATAAAAACATAAAGGCCAACAACGAGCGTAACCTTTACAAAAGCATCAATCACAACTTGGTTGAAGGGACCTGAATTGACCAAGGCCGCAAGTGCCAGAAAGCAAGCTAAAACCAAGATAAGAATGAGTGGGGTCGATACAGTCCGCAAAAAAATGGAGGGGCGCTTTGTCATAATCAGACCCTCTGCTTTGCTGAACGCGGCGCGAAAAGACCGTTTGGACGCCAAATCAAGACGACAATAACGGCACCATACACAAAGGCATCACGAAATGGCCGGACCTCAAGAGGAAGAATGACCTGCATCAAGACGCTGATCCCGCCTATTAAAAAGCCGGCGACAACGGCACCTGGAAGACTGCCAAGCCCCCCGATCACTGTTGCAATAAAGGCAACCAGCATCACAGATGAGCCCATCTGAATATCAACCGTCCCGGTTTGCGTTACGAGGATCAATCCAATCGATGCTGCAAGCATTCCACTAATTGCAAAAGCAAGAAGGATCACCGCATTTGCGCGTACGCCGAGCATGCGCGCCATCGTGAAATTTTCTGCCGCCGCACGCATTTCAAGGCCAAAACGTGTGCGTTTCAAAAACGCAACAAGGGCAGCAAGGATCAACACTGTTATAATAATGGTGATGACTTGCAAAAGCGGAATGCGCGCATCGAGAATTTCGACGGGAAGAGCCAATTCAGACCACAAATCGATGGATTTTGGCCGACTCGAGAACAACATCAAGAGCGTATATTTAATCACAAATCCAAGAGCAAACGAAGCAATCATCATGGTTGCTGGATTGGCATTGCGGAACCGACGAAACACGAGAACTTCCGAAAGCATCGATAGGCAGGCGCCCGTTGCAAGGATAATCGGGATCAACAAATAAGCTGGTAGTTGTCCAGCAAAAACAATGGCTGCAGCATCAATTGAGGGCCACAATAGGGCAAAAACACAAAATGAAATGTAATCGCCATGTGCGAAATTAACAAGCCTCATCACACCAAAAATGAGCGCAATGCCGATCGCTCCTAAAGCGTAGAGACTTCCGAGACTTAAGGCATCAAACAGAATTTGCAGAAGAGCGGTCATCAATGATGCTCCCCATAACCAAAATAAGCGGCCTTTAACGCGTCACTCTTAGTCAGTTCACGCGCATCTCCTTCGAGAACAATTTCACCGCCACGCAAGAGAATCATACGTCCACCAGTCATTGTGGCGCGTGCTGAACTTTGTTCAACGATCAGAAGAGTAAGTCCGCGTGTATCGCGCAGTTTCAAGAGAACAGCATAAACGTCATCAATCACTTTTGGCGCGAGGCCTAATGAAGGCTCATCAATCGCAATCAATTGTGGATTTGCCATTAACGCGCGGCCAATCACCAACATCTGCTGCTGACCGCCCGATAAAACGCCTGCGGTTTGATATCGACGATCTTTTAACATCGGAAATACCGAATAAATCGTCTCGAGTTCACGCTCGGCCACATCTTTGTCATCACGCATACCGACGCCGAGCCGTAAATTTTCTTCGATAGTGAGTGAACCAAACACGTGACGGCCTTCGGGAACCATCGAAAAGCCAAGTCGAGCAATATCTTCCGGTGTACGACCACCAATATTCTTGTCGGCGAAGCAAATCGTTCCCGATTTTGGTGCAACGACGCCGGCAATCGCCTTGAGCAACGTGGATTTTCCAGCGCCGTTGGGCCCGGTCACGAAGAGTGTATCGCCTTTTGCAAGCGTCAGACTTGCGTTGCGCAACGCCGATAGACGTCCGTAATTTACGCTGATGTCTTTGATATTAAGGAGGCTCATAGGATATCCCCCTCGGCATCAGCTTGAGTGCCCATATAAGCATGCCGGACTTTTTCACTGGATTTGATTGCCGCCGGAACGCCGTCCTCGATCACCTCGCCTGAATCGAGAACATAAATATGCTCACAAACGCGTAGAACCATCCCGATATTGTGTTCAATAAGAAGAACACCGCATCCAATTTCGTCGGCAATGCGTTGAATGAGAGAAATGAGCTCATCAGCTTCTATTGCGGACATTCCGGCCGCAGGCTCGTCCAGAAGTAGATATTGAGGATTGAGCATCAAGGCGCGGCCAATAGCCACACGGCGCTCATCGGTATATGGAAGGCTTCCGGCCTGCCGCTCGGCAAGCGCCGAAATGCCAATCCAATCAAGAACAGCCTCTGCGCGCTCCTCCGCATCGCGTCGCGAGAGCCCCATACCGACGCCGGTAACGGCTAGATTATCGATCACTGGCAAATCACCAAATAGCCGACCCGATTGAAACGTTCGCGCTATACCAAGATGACGGATTTGATGCGGCGCTGCGGCATCAATTTGAAGCCCATCCATGCTCACATGGCCGGTATCCGGCTTTTGAAAGCCCGTCAGAACATTCACGAGGGTAGTTTTGCCGGCGCCATTTGGGCCAATAAGACCCGTAACTCGCCCACTCGGGATAGAGAGGCTCACACGGTGAAGAGCCTTGAGCCCTTCAAAGGCAACAGAAATGTCAACCGAGGTGAGCGCGTTTCCGGTCATGCGCTTACCGCACAGCCCCAATTGCCTTTTGCTAATTGGTCATGATTGACCATCGCGTACGGCCTCCCCGTTGTTCTACCTTAACGTCGGTTTTTAGCTCCCAGACAGTCTATGCGCCGAGCGATCAATGTCTTGATTTTCGGTGCACGTGCGAAGGGACAGATTAAAATCAGACCAAACGAAACAACTGCCTTAGAAAAGGATTGGTTGAAAATTGGCTATTGTAAAATATGAAAAAATGTAATCTATTTTCTGAAAAACAGATACCACAATACGATCTCGGACCTATTTGAGGCCCATGCGATGCCCTTCACCTTACGCCAAATCCGCTATTTCATTGCAACCGCTGACCGAGGACAGGTCAGCCAAGCGGCTACCGAGGTTAATGTTGCCCAATCGGCGATAACAACCGCCATACAACAATTGGAGGCTGATCTGGGTGTGAGCCTCTTCACACGCCATAATGCCGGCCTTGCCCTGACTCTTGAAGGGACGCGGTTTTTGCAACATGCGCGTACAATTATGGCCGCCGTCAATGCCGCCGAAACCGCGCCCTTGAGCACTCTCAGTACAATGTCTGGATCGGTAAAAGTTGGTGTCAGCTATACTGTGGCTGGCTATTTCTTACCGCGTCATTACGCAAGATTTGCGCGTACATATCCGAATATCTCCGTCGAGATTTTTGAGATGCCGCGGCAAGATATTGAAAATGGACTGAACACAGGTTCACTCGATCTTGCTGTGATGTTAGTCTCGAACATCCAGGATAACTTAAATCTTGCACAAGAAACATTGTTACGCTCGCATCGCCGCCTCTGGCTTCCCGTTGAGCATGCTCTTCTTCGCTCTCAAACGATTGGACTAAACGATATCGTTTCACTTCCCTATATCATGTTAACCGTAGACGAGGCGAGCCGAACAGCCGAACGCTATTGGCAAAAATTCAATCTTAAGCCGAATGTGATTTTCAATACGTCTTCGGTAGAAGCAGTACGTAGTATGGTGGCTGACGGAATCGGTGTGACGATATTATCCGATATGGTCTACCGGCCATGGTCTCTGGAGGGCCAAAGAATCGAATTGAGATCAATTGTTGATGAAATTCCAACAATGGATGTCGGACTTGCTTGGAATAAATTAATCGAACAAACACCAGCTACAACCGTATTAAGAGATTTTCTAAGCCTTGCCTTCAGCGGTGCCTCAACATGAAAATGGAGTCTGATTAAGTTTATAACTTCGGAGAGCGTTAAACACTCCGATCCAAGCCACTATTGACGTAGACCTATAATTAAAAATACTATCCCTGTAATAAAAAAATTTTGTGTTATTTCAAAACTTAACCTCAAACAATGGCACACACTTTCATGACCATACTTATTACCGGCGCAAATCGTGGAATCGGCCTTGCTCTCGCAGAGTATGAGGCTAAACGGGGCTTTAATGTTGTTGGCACCGCCCGCGGAACATTGCCGACATCAAAGCCTGGCCTGACATGGGAAACACTTGAAGTGTCGGACCATGCCTCACATCTCGCGCTGGCATCGCGTCTCTCGGAAATGCCGATTGAACTCTTAATATGCAATGCAGGTATATACCCCGATCGAGATCAGAAACTCGAAAGTGGATTTCCATCTGAGATGTGGGCTGATGCATTCGCCGTGAATGTAACTGGTGTCTTCATGACAATTCAAACCTTGCTGCCAAACATCCGCGCAGCACAAGGCAAGATCGCAATTATATCCTCCCAAATGGCATCAGATACAAGGGCACCAGGCGGCTCTTACATATATAGATCTTCCAAAGCCGCAGTTCTCAATCTCGGACGCAATCTTGCGACTGACCTGAAGGGCGAAGGTATTCCCGTCGGCATTTACCATCCTGGCTGGGTGAGAACTGAAATGGGCGGCGGCAGCGCTGATATTAGTGTTGAGGAATCAGCACAAGGCCTTGCTGAGCGTTTTGATGCACTTTCAATTGCAACGACCGGATGTTTTGAATGTTGGGATGGCCGTGTCCATCCCTTTTGATCAATAATCGTGTTCTAGCTTTTTGTTTAAATAGCGGCACTTCAGATTAGCTTCTTGCGCAAGGCAACCGCCATTCCCTATTTCAGTAATTTTCTCGATTATTTGTTAGAGAAACTTTATTTAGGCCTTCTCATCAATACAAGAGGCGTAGAGCTTAACAGTACAATGACAGATAAATTCATGTAGGTTAGAATAATTTAAAAAAGTGCTCAGGTTACAAAGTGATCAAGTAATAAAAGGGCCTTTTGAATTGGTAAGATTTATTTTCACGAGGTTTTTTCTCTATGAGTTTTCCGAGGGTAAATGTCGTCTGGTTCAAGCGCGATTTGAGAGTGCATGATCATGCGCCATTAGCCCTTGCATCGGTCGAAGGGCCCATATTACCGCTCTATGTTGTTGAGCCTGACTATTGGCAACTCCCAGATGTATCGCGTCGTCATTGGCTTTTTATCCATGACAGCCTCGGGGAATTAAACGCAGAGCTTACCGCACTTGGTGCTGCTTTATACTGCCGCACCGGGCGAATTGTTGAGGTGCTCGAAGACCTACGCCAAAAATTTGGGAACATTGCTCTTTGGTCGCATGAGGAAACGGGTAACGACTGGACTTTTACGCGTGATCGGGCGGTCTCAGCGTGGTGCAACGCCCATAGGATTAATTGGCACCAAAAGCCATCAAATGGCGTCGTACGTGGCCTAAAGAGCAGGGACGGGTGGAGCGCTCTGCGCGATAAGCGTATGGCAGAGTCAGTGATCCCTGCTCCGACGAATCTAAGAGTGCCTGCGGATATTGCGATAGATACTGTGCCCGCAAAAGATCATCCAATGTTTGGCGAGACCGTTGGATCGGTTCAAAAAGGCGGCCGTTCGGAGGGCTTGCGCGTTCTGGACTCGTTTTTGAAAAAACGTGCCAGCCAATATATGATGACGATATCAAAGCCTGGTATTTCGGCTCGGCATTGCTCGCGGTTGAGTGCGCATATTGCATACGGAACGCTATCGGTTCGAGAAATTGAACAAGCGACCAAAATGCGCATAGCGGAATTGGCGGTGGATCTCGATCCTGCCTCAAAATATTTACACAAGAATCTAAGTGCATTCCTCTCCCGACTCGCTTGGCGGTGCCATTTTGTGCAGAAGCTCGAGCAGCAACCTAGTATCGAATTTCGTTGTATGCATCCCGCATTTGAAAACATGCGGGAGCCTCATTTCAGACAGGATTTCTTTGATGCTTGGGCCAAAGGCCATACCGGCTATCCCCTGGTTGATGCCGCTATGCGCAGCCTGCATGCGAATGGCTGGATCAATTTTCGGATGCGCGCAATGTTGGTGTCCTTTGCCAGTTACCATCTCTGGCTTGATTGGCGCCAAACCGCGCCTCATTTGGCGCGGTTATTCACCGATTACGAACCAGGTATTCATTTTTCGCAATTCCAGATGCAATCGGGTGTGACAGGGATAAACACGCTGCGGATTTATAATCCGATCAAGCAATCGATGGATCATGATCCAGAAGGCAAATTCATTCGTCGCTATGTTCCGGAGTTAAGCTCAGTTTCACAGCAATGGATTCACGAGCCATGGCGTTTGCCAGAGCCGCCCCCACTTTATGCCAAGCCGTTGGTCGATCATGATGCGGCGATTAAAATGGCACGCGACTGGATTGCAGAATGTCGCAATGCAACCTATTTTAAGGATGATGCGCGTCAGGTTCATGCAAAGCTGGGAAGTCGTTCCAAGTCGGCAGACCGCAAACCAAGAGCTAAGAAAGATAAAGCTCAATTAAACCTAGATTTGTGATCGCCTCAGGTCGCAAAAGCTCCCGGCGAAGTGGCAGATCGCACAGCTTGAATTAAGCATCACATGAAAGGCGCAGTCCACACCGCGTACCACTTGGTAGCCAGACCATGTTTGAGCGAAGATCTCAGACAAACTGCAATAGAGATAGATTAAATATCGGTGGTAGCGGAGGAGGGACTCGAACCCCCGACACAAGGATTATGATTCCTCTGCTCTAGCCGGCTGAGCTACTCCGCCCCGAAGCGAGCTTGCGCCGCGCCGAGAACGTGGGGGGTATAGGACGTGGCTGCGCCTTGAGTCAAGGAAGCCAAGCCTTCCGCGTCCTTGGCTTTAGGACGAATAATCGAGCCGCCGCCTAGTACACGTGCTCGCGGGTCCGTAGAATCATAAAAAACACAGGCCTGACCGGGAGATACGCCAAATTCGCCCTCAGGCAGCTCGATTATAACCTCGCCACCACTTCGACATAATCTTGCGGGCTGGGGCGGCCGTGTCGACCTGACCCTGACGGCAAGCTCGAGCCCGGTAGGCCCAATTTGCTCAAGGGGAACATCTCCGAGCCAATTTACATCGCGCAAATAGACACGCTTCGTTTCGAGTGCTTCCCGTGGACCGACAAAAACCTTGGCAGAAGCAGCATCAATCCGAATGACATAAAGAGGCTCTCCGGAAGCAACACCAAGCCCCCTCCTCTGCCCAATCGTGTAATGAATAACCCCATTATGCTGACCAATAACGCGACCATCAATATGGACGATCTCGCCAGATAAAGCGGCCTCAGGTCGTAATTTTTCGATCACATCGGTGTATTTTCCATTTGGTACAAAGCAAATATCCTGGCTGTCTGATTTATCGGCAACAACTAAACCGAGATCATGAGCTATTGCGCGAGTCTCCGACTTCGACATTTCGCCTAAGGGAAAACGGAGCAGAGATAATTGCTCCTGCGTCGTACCATATAAAAAATAGCTTTGATCCTTTAATGGATCCAGCGCCCGATAAAGTCCGCGTTTGCCATCTGGCAAGAGACGTGATGAAATATAATGCCCTGTAGCCAATGCCGAAGCCCCAAGTTCGCGGGCCGTATCAAGCAAATCACGAAACTTGATTTTACGATTACACTCGATGCAGGGGACTGGCGTTTCACCCGCCAAATACGAATCCACAAACTGTTCAATCACGTCCTCCCTAAAGCGGGACTCGTAGTCGAGCACGTAATGTGGAATATTCAGCATCTCAGCGACGCGTCTTGCATCATGAATATCTTGGCCCGCACAGCATGCACCAGCACGGTGAACCGCTTCACCATGGTCATAAAGCTGTAGCGTTAGCCCGACCACATCATAGCCATCGCGCTTTAGCATCGCTGCGACGACAGAAGAGTCGACACCGCCCGACATGGCGACAACCACGCGTGAGTCCCCCGGACGGCCCGAAAGATCAAGTCCAGCCATAACACGACAATCTGGTTAGAGATAAAAGACATTACCCTTCTAACCTGTAGCTCGTTGGACCGAAAGGGGTAACCGCGGCGAAGAGTGCCACGCTCGGCAAAAACTACCTGCCTAAAGACATTTTTTCCCTATTATGTGCCAGAAAAATTAAATTCAAATTCTAATTAAGTATCTGATATAGATATATTTTTTCAACTTTTTCAACGTGGAACACGGCTTGCTTTATCAATACGACCAAATGGTTGAGAAAGCGCCGCTGCGATGATCAAGGTTACAGACCCTACACCCCCAGAGCCTGGACAGGGCTCGGCCGTTCAAGCATCTGAAAAAAAGCGGAAATTTCATGATTTCGCGGCACTGATCGACCAAACTGGCCGGTCAAATCATGCGGAATTAGTGCGTTCCACGCCTAAACGTCCGCTCACCAATGGTATTGACTCAAAACAACCAACGGAAGCCGATTTACCTTTAGGGGATCCAACCAATCCGTCAGATCTAGAAAGCCAGTATGCCCGTAATTACGACCAAATTCAGAAATTTAAACAATCTGAAAATGGCCAAGATCACAAAGATGATTTGGAAGACGTCAATGAGAAAGAACAAAATCCGAACATAGATTCTCGGAGTCAGGAAC
>CANGPA010000068.1 GCA_947455645.1 Hyphomicrobiales bacterium
AAGACGAAGATGCCTATTGCGCGGAAGTTTACAAATGTCGCCCGATTGAATTGTTGGAAGACGTGGGTTGGCTCTCGCCGCGCACATGGTTGGCGCATGGTGTTCATTTCACCGCGGATGATTGCACGACACTTGGCCGTCACGGTGTGGGCATTTGTCATTGCCCAACATCGAATGCCGTGCTCGCTTCTGGCTTTTGTAAGACGCGCGAATTGGAAAGCGCGGGCGCGCCTGTGGGCCTAGGCGTTGATGGCTCAGCCTCTAATGACTCATCCAATATGATGGAGGCAGTGCGCCACGCTTTGATGGTCAATCGCCTGCATTATGAATCCGCCGAAGCCGTCACGCATTTTGATGCTTTGCGTTGGGCCACAGAAGGTTCGGCACGATGCTTAGGGCGTGATGATATCGGCCAAATTGCTGTTGGCAAACAGGCGGATCTTGCCTTTTTCACGCTCGATGAACCACGTTTTTCCGGCGGTCATGATCCGCTTGCCACACTTGTTCTTTGCGGCGCGCATCGCGCGGATCGCGTGATGATTGGTGGTCAATGGCGCGTGATCGATACGATGCCGGTGGGGGTTGATCTATCTAAACTCGTTGCTGATCATAAGCAGGCGGCGAAGACGTTTCGATAAAGTCCTTTCATGTGGCGATTTTTTCCATAGTCCTGATCCTGAGGAGCGCCGAAGGCGCGTCTCGAAGGACTTGGTTGTGTACTTCACTTGTTTGCGTGGTTCGAGACGCATCACTTCGTGATGCTCCTCACCATGAGGATTAACGTATTGTTTTCGAGACCAATGAATTCAAAAACGCCGCTAAATCTTTTGTCTTGAAATGGATGTAGGGCGCATCGACATCCATTTGTTCATTCGCTTCGCGATACACGTCAAATTGCTTCGGCAAAATCAGGACCGTGCGCATACCGAGCTGATAGGGCACCACGAGGTTCTTCGCCAAATCTTCAAACATCGCCGCGCGTGAGGGATCAATCTGATATTTGTCGAGAAATTTGATATAGGTCGCTTCTTCAGGCTTTGGCGTAAAATCAGCCGCGACAATATCAAACACGGCTTCAAATTTGTCGATAATGCCGAGCCGTCCCGCCACATTGCGTGCATGGGCTTCCGATCCATTGGTGAGGATCAATTTGCGGCCGGGAAGCCGTTCAATCGCGTGGCCGAGTTCAGGATTGGGCGGCAGTTTGGACACATCAATATCATGCGCGAAATCAAGGAACGGTTCCGGCTTCATGCCATATTGTTCCATCAGACCTTTGAGCGTCGTGCCGTATTTCTGATAATAATATTTCTGCAAGGCGCGCGCGGATAACCCGTCAATCCCGAACATATGACCAAGAAACAGCGTGATACGTTGGTCAACCTGTGGCCACAGCGCAGATTCAGGCGGGTAGAGCGTATTGTCGAGATCAAAAATCCAAACCGTCACATCGGCAAAGGCGCGGTGCAGCGCCTTTGGATCGTCGATGACAGAAGAGGCCTGTGAGTCTGTCACTTGGTGATCAACGTTCCCGCGCCAAGATCGGTCAGCAATTCAAGCAGCACCGCATGAGGCACTTTGCCATCCATAATCACGACGCCCTCGACACCTTGTTCAAGCGCGTAGATGCAGGTTTCGACTTTCGGAATCATGCCGCCAGTGATTGTGCCATCCGCAATCAATTCATGAATGCGGGCGACATTGAGCTCGGGGATCAATTGCTTGTTTTTATCAAGCACACCCGGCACATCCGTTAAAAGCAACAAGCGCTTGGCGTTGAGCGCACCGGCAATCGCACCGGCAAACGTATCGGCATTGACATTATAGGTCTGTCCATCCTCGCCATTGCAGACGGGTGCCAATACGGGGATCAGTTCGCGGCCGAGCAGCGCATCGAGCACGCGGCTGTCGACACGGGCCGGTTCGCCGACAAAACCGAGATCGACTTCTTGTTCTTGTTTGGTGGCATCATCGACAATGGTGCGCGTCACTTTGCGTGCGGTGACCATATTGCCGTCTTTGCCGCAAAGGCCGATCGCGCGGCCGCCTTCATTATTGATAAAGCCGACGATTTGTTTGTTGATGAGGCCCGCAAGCACCATCTCCACCACGTCCATCGTGGCCTTGTCGGTCACGCGCAATCCCGCTGCAAATTCGCTTTTGATGTTTAGCCGGCCGAGCATCGCGCCAATCTGTGGTCCGCCGCCATGCACGACCACGGGATTCACACCGGCTTGCTCGAGCAAAATCATGTCTTTGGCAAAATCACGCGCCATTTGCTCATCGCCCATCGCGTGTCCGCCATATTTTACAACGATCGTCGTGTCGTCATAGCGCTGCATATGCGGCAGGGCGCGCATGAGCAATTCGGCTTGGGTGTGCGGATTGGCGTTTGGCATAAAGGTCCCCGGAAAGCACTGGACGGGTGAAGACTATCGAGGCCTATACTCTATTCGGAAAAACCTGTCTCCGGTTCAGGACGCCGCGCGGCCAAAAATTCCGCTGATCGCGAGCAAAAGCCAGCTGCCGATCAACAGAAAGCCGCCAATCGGCGCGGCAAAGGGAAAGAGCGATCCCTCTAAGAAGCTGCGTGATGCCATATCCGCCGCAAACAGCAGGGCGCCAAGGGCCATTGCCATTGCACTTGTGCGTCCGGCCATGCGCGGCAGCATATTGACCGCTAGGGCGACAAGGATCGCGATCAATGCGGGGGCATGCACAAGTAATATCAGTGCGGCCGATGTCATGGGACTGCCCGGGGCAAGATGCGCGGCGGCCGCGGCACTTGCGACACCAAGCGCACCCATCAGACCGGCAAGTCCCATCATCAAACGGTCAGCGCGGCGCACGCGTGGGTCCTCGTTCTTCGAGAAGCCGCGCAATCGATGTCCGGAGATCGGCAATGCCATCGCCATTGCGGCTCGAGGTGAAGATGATTTCCGGATAGGCCGCAGGCCGACGTGCAATTTCCAACTGCGTCGCGGCGAGAATTTTATCCGCGTCGTCCTTCTTCACTTCGTCGCGCTTGGTCAGCACCAAAGCATAAGAGACGGCTGTGGTATCCAGAAGATTCAAGATTTCGCGATCAACCGGCTTCATGCCATGACGCCCGTCAATCAACACATAGACCCGCGCGAGGCTCGCGCGGCCTTTGAGATATTCGAGCACCGTTTCGGTCCAGGCTTCGACTTTTTGTTTCGAGACCGCGGCGTAGCCATAACCGGGCATATCGACAAGGGTGAAATGTCCGCCAATATCGAAGAAATTCAATTGCTGCGTGCGGCCCGGCGTATGTGATGTACGCGCCAGCGTTTTGCGGTTGGTGAGCGCGTTCACAAGCGAGGATTTGCCGACATTGGAGCGCCCGGCAAAAGCAATCTCCACCATGTCAATCGGGGGCAGCCCGTCAACCGAACTGGCCGCCCATTTGAAATCGGCTTCGCCCGCGAAAATTTTGCGTCCTGTTTCGCGGAGGCGTGCGTCGTCTTCCGCTTGGCTCATCGCATCACGACTTTTTGCGCGTGAGCGCTTTGAACGAGCTCGACAGATTGCCCCACAGTTCAATCTTCACGCCATGGCGTTTCATAATGAGATATTGCTGCGTCACGGAAAGCGTGTTGTTCCATGACCAATAAATCACGAGGCCTGCCGGGAAAGTGCCGAGCATGAAGGTGAAGATCACCGGCATCCAGGCAAACATGGTTTGCTGCACAGGGTCTGTCGGCGCGGGATTCATCTTCATCTGCACCCACATCGTCACGCCCATAATCAGCGGCCAAACGCCGATCATCAGCATTGCCGGCGGTGTCCAAGGGATGAGGCCGAAGAGGTTGAAGACGGTTGTCGGATCGGGCGCAGCCAAATCCTGAATCCATCCGAAGAACGGCGCATGGCGCATTTCAATCGTGACATAGAGCACTTTATAAAGAGAGAAGAAGACCGGAATCTGGATCAGCATCGGCCAGCATCCCGCGATCGGATTGATCTTTTCCTTTTTATAAAGCTCCATCAATTCCTGCTGTTGCTTCACTTTATCATCCGCAAAGCGCTCGCGAATGGCGGCCATTTGCGGCTGTACCGCTTTCATCTTGGCCATCGAGGCATAGCTCTTGGTCGCGAGCGGGAAGAAAGCGGCCTTCACCAACACGGTCACGATCAGGATCGCGATGCCGAAATTTCCGGTCCAATGGAAGAAGAATTCCATCAATTGGAACAGCGGCTTTGTGAAGAAATAGAACCAGCCCCAATCAATGAGAAGATCGAAGCGCTTGATATTCAGCGAGGCTCCGTAGCCATCAACGGTTTTGACTTCCTTGGTGCCGACAAACAAGCGCTTGGTGGAGCTGGCAGGCGCACCGGGCGCGACGGTTGATGCGGGAAGCATCATGTCGGCCTCGTAGATTTTTGTTGCGCCATCAACCGAACGATAGGTGGCGTCATATGCCTGCGCTTGATCGGGCACAAAAGCAGCGGCCCAATATTTATCTGTGATACCGGTAAATCCACCGATGGCCGCTTTATATTCTTTGCCTTTGCCACCTCCGGCAAGCGCGTCGCCTTTGTCCGCTTTATCATAAGTGAGTTCGGCGAGACCCTGATCGCCCAACACGCCCACAAAGCCTTCGTGCAATACATAAGTGCCAGCGACGTGAGGCTTATTAAACCGGCGGATTACACCGTAAGGCACTAGCGTTGCGCTCGCAGAGCCGCTCGCTTCGACGCTGTCGGTGATCGTGAACATATAATTGTCATCGACGGCGATGATGCGCTTGAACACAAAGCCTTGACCATTATCCCAGCTGAGCGTGACCGGCTTGTCCGCCGTGAGTTGCGTTTGATCGGCCGTCCAAAGCGTTGAGACGGATGGCAGCTCAATCGTCGAGCCGGGCGCCGCAAGCCAAAAGAACCGCGCAAAATAAGCATTCTGCGTTTTATCCGGCGCGAACAAAATAATGTTTGGCGAATGCGGATCGACCGTTTCGCGATAGGCCTTGAAAGAAATATCGTCGATATCGCCGCCCTTGAGCGCAATCGAACCTTTGAGTTTCGCAGTATCAATGGTGATGCGGGGCGATGAGGCGAGGGCTTCCTCGCGCGTGGCAAAGGCTGCGGGAGCGGCAGCAGACGGTGCGGTTGCGCCCGGAACATTCGGTGCTGCAGGCTGGCCCGGAACCTGTGAGGTGACCTCCGCGAGCTTCTTGGGGCCTTCCAGCATCGGCATGCCGAAGAAATATTGCCAACCCACCAAAATGGCCATGGAAAGCGCGATGGCGAGAATAAGATTTTTGCTGTCCTGCATGACTTAATGGTTCTGCTGTGAGGGAGAGGAGGATTTTGTTGGTTCGGATGAGAGGCGTTTGAGGCCCGCCACAAGTTCGGAAAGCAGCATCGGAAAGGGCGCCTGAAGAAGATCACGCCGCCCGATGATCACAAAATCAAAGCCGGCGGTGGCCGTGGCCCGTCCCGTTTCCCGGATGGCGGCGCGCAACCGACGCTTAATGCGATTACGCTCGACGGCATTGCCGGTTTTCGCGGTTACCGTGAGGCCAAATCGTGCGGGACCTTCCGACGGCGTGCGACGCCGGGCCTGAATCGTGAAAAGCGCCGCATGGTGGCGGCGCCCTTTTGCGGCGGCGAGAAATTCGGGGCGGCGGGTGAGCCAAACAGCGGGCTTTGGATCCGTCATGGGGCGCCCACGTCTTGTGCCGGGGATCTCCGTGCGCGCCAAAAGAGGCGTCACGGTGTGATCCCGCGGGGTCATTAGGCCGAAAGGCGCTTCCGGCCGCGGGCGCGACGTGCCGCGATGACCTTGCGGCCACCCTTGGTCGCCATCCGGGCGCGATAGCCATGCCGACGTTTGCGGACGAGCTTGCTCGGTTGATAGGTGCGCTTCACGGGCCTTCTCCAATGTCGTTCTGCCTCGGCATTTCATCCAGATCGACCCGGATGAAACACGGATCCCACTCAATCTGCGCAGCACCTCGCTACGACAGCATCGCGTCAGGACCGGGCGGGGGTCAAAGTCAGCGGGGTTAATGGCGGAACGGGGCCGGAAAGTCAATTCACCCGCGCAAGCGGAGGGCCGAGCGGCCGTTCGCTCAAAGGCCGAGATCACAAGGGGTATAGCACAAGGGTTGCAGTCGCGCGCGTGAGCGGTTAAGGAAGCGGCCCATGAGGTCGATGATCCATCGGCCCCCGCGCCCGTAGCTCAGCTGGATAGAGCATCAGACTACGAATCTGAGGGTCGGACGTTCGAATCGTTCCGGGCGCGCCAATTATCTTTCATAATCTTTTTTTGTTTTTGGCACAGTCGTTTCTCCCTCGCATTAAGTGGTGAGGATGCCCGGCGGCCTCGTTGCGTATCAGATTTAATCGGCGCGCATCCGGCACATCTCTCCTTCGCGCCCCTACTTTTGAGCGTCCCATTTCGATTTCCTTTTTCGTTGCTCTCGAAGGGGACTCGCACCGCGATTGCTTTCGGCGCATCCAATTCGGGGCGACATGATTTTCTTTGCGCGCCGTGATTGGGCGACCATTTTTCAAACGACGCATGGTTCCAAAATTGCGGGTGACGACGACATTTTGTTGTGCGCCGCTCTCCGGCCGGTGCGCGATTGAGATCACCCGCATCAATTTGGTTGCCGCCAATTTTAACGATATCGAAATGCCGGACGAGGGGCGGCTCAAGCGTTCAATGTGTCATGCAGATGGGGATGACGGTCGCTTCGAGGACGCAAGTTTGCGCTCTGGTCTGGACAAGAAGCGCAGATTGGTATTGCCTCTTTCGACCATTTTTGCGCGCGGAGTTTTCGCGAATGTTGTTTGATCACTGCGCTGTCTGTCGGCAATGCTGCACGATTGAAGAGGGCTATCCGCCACTCGAAATCACTTTGACAGCGAATGAAGAGAAGCGGTTCGGCTCGCTATGCGTCGAGACCAATTGCACCAATCTCGGATCCGATGGCTGCACGCTCGGACCCGAAAAGCCACTCTCCTGTTCACTTTATCCCTTGTCATATGATCCCGAATCAGATCGTTTCAGCTTCGATCGCGAATGCCCCTTGATGGAAACCTATTTCGATCAATTGGGTGATCCGAGCAGTGATGCATCTAAGCATTTGTCAGAGATGACGGGTCATATCGAAAAATTAAAGAAGACAGACCTGAAATTTCTGTTTACAAATCGTTCAGTAGATGTGGACTATTTTGATTTACAGGAATTGCCGCTCTATAAGCGGTGAAGTAAACGGCCCGGTTAGTCGGGTCCCAGTCGGGTAGAACGAAAGTTTCTCGCATGCTCAAGCGGGTCGGTTATCAGAGTTGGACCCCCGACAATCTCCTCGTCGAAAGCAATCACAATGATCTCGTATATTATACGACACGTTGGGATGCGCTCTGCCCTTATATCGAGGTCAGTGAGGAGATGTTGGCCAGCGTCCCACGTCCCTTTATCGTATATGCTTTGCCGCCAGACAGTCCTTTCGGCGTGCCGATCAATGACCATTATGGTCTTGTAGACACGAAGTCTCCGGCCTTCTGGGCCGACGAGCGGCGCCGTCGAAAGTTCCACGAACTCGATAAGATGTTCCGCAATTTCGTTGTGACGGAGTCCGTGATTGCGGGTTCCACGCTCACGGCGGAGGACATCTACGAAATGGGCGGCACCCATTTCGACAATTGCTATATTGACGAGCGTGAGATCGAAGGGTTTGTCGATTATATCCGCACGCTCGACATTCTGGTCATTCATGTGCATTCGCCGGAAGGCGAGCTGGTTTTGACCGATGTCTCGGTGATCTTACCGAAATATAACCAGCTCTATGGCAGCTTCTGCCAATGGAACCGCGATTTCAAAAACAAATCGCCTGGTATTTATGCGTGCCTTCTGGCATCGCGTTGGGCGCAGCGGAACAAGTTGCGCTATTATAATCTCGGCCCTGTGGGCGATTATGGCTATAAGAGCCTCTTCGTAACTGATCTTGAGCCGATCTATTCACTCGTCCTGACCGATGTGAATGATCCGCTTGCGCTCGATTTGACCTCGCCGCTGCATACGGATTTCCGTATTTCAGATTGGAACCGGGTCTATCGCGAGCAACCACGGCCTGTCATGCGGATGCGCCGCGCCGGATAAAGAGAAGACGCTGGCCTGTGGTCCAGCGTCTCTTTAACGACGATCCTTAAGGGCTCGACACTATCAGTGTCGGGCCTTTTTCATTCGAAGATATGCGTCTCGCCGAAGGTGATGTCGTAATCCATAAACAGCTCTTCGCCTTCATTGATGACGCGGAGCGTTTCAAAATGTCCCGGTGCGATCAGCTGCAGATTGGGCGTCTTGGAATGGTTGACATAAACGGCGAGGTCGACCGTATTAAGCCCGTGAGCTGAGGCCAAAATCTGGTTGCCCTCAAAATAGCAGAACATTTCCATCTGCTGGACTACCGACCTTGGCAGGCCCTTGAGATCATCGCTCGTCAACTCGATCTCATCACGCGGAATGAGGGTGCGGAGCGGGTCAATGCCTTTGGGAATTTTGCGGATCGCAATCACGCCTGCGCCATGAACGGCCGATGCGCCAACCCGGCAATACACATCTTCGCGAAGATGTTTCAGCAGTCTTTCTTTATCATTCATAATGAGCTCATACCAAGACAGGATCGTCGCCGATCGATGAGGGATTGCACGGATGCCCGTGGTCACGTTGAACCGCACAATGCCGCACAGCGTGCCTGAACTGTTCAGATCTTAAACACGAAATTCAGACCTGGCGATCGATTGACAGACTCCCGTCGGTTCGACAAGACGAATTGACAGTATTTCAACCGTAATATGATCTTGTAGCCAACTGATCCTGTAACCAACTGATCTTGCAGCCAACTGATTTCGCGGACCGCGCTTTCGAAGGACACGCACAATGACGCAAACGCACCGAACCACTTACAACCGCGTCGCTATCATACTGCATTGGTTGATGGCAATCCTTCTCATCACCATGTTGTTGTTTGGTGAGGATATGATGGAAGCCGGGCGCGAACATGCTGAAAACGCCGGAGCAAGTGACGCGTTGTGGCTCACAAATCTTCATATCAATCTTGGTGCCGCCATCATGATCTTGACGATCATCCGCCTCGCATGGCGCTTGGCCAATCCGCCACCGCCTATGCCTGCAAGCGTAAAACAATGGGAGCAGCGCGCTGCCGGTTTGGTCTATGGTCTCTTTTATATTTTGATGATTGGCTTGCCGATCACGGGATGGTTTGCTTTGCCAGCCTTTCTTGCCAAACATCCCGAGCTTGCCGATTTGTCTTTGTTCGGATTGACGGCTTATCCCGTTGCACCCGCTTTACCGATCAAGATCGTGATCTTGCACAAATTGGGAAGCAAGGTCGCGCTGGCTCTTCTGGCGCTGCATGTGCTGGCCGCTTTGAAACATCAATTTATCGATGATTCAAAAATCTTCTCACGCATGATGCCGCACGGTTAACGCCAAACGGTTAGCCCCGAAAGTGTCACAAGAATGCATCCTTTTGTGTTCTTGTCATCGCATCACGATAATCGGCAATCAATGTGTCACAGAGCTCTGCAACCGTGGGGCAATCGTCAATGGAACCAACACCATGACCAGCCGACCAAATCGTTTTCCAGGCCTTTGCCTCGCTTGATAAATCAAGCGCATGGGCTTGAGGCAAATTGTCTGGATCAAGCCCTGCGGCCCGAATGCTCGGCTTCAGAAAATTCGCAGGCACACCAGAAATATTTGGTGTGTAAAGAATATCCGATGCACGCGATGATGTGACCATATCCTTATAGGCATCGGGGATCATCGCTTCTTTCGTCGCCAAAAAGCGCGTGCCCAGATAAGCGAAATCCGCGCCCATTACGCGCGCCGCCGCAATATCACGGCCGGTGCTGAGCGAGCCTGACAGAATAATCGTGCCCGAAAAAACCGAGCGCATCTCGGCGATCAACGCAAAGGGGTTGAGTGTACCGGCATGGCCACCCGCGCCCGCCGATACGCCGATCAAACCGTCCACACCGGCTTCTGCGGCTTTCTCGGAATGGCGTCGGCTGATGACGTCATGAAAGACAAGCCCGCCATAGGAATGAATGGCGGCAACGACATCGCTCACCGCGCCAAGCGAGGTGATGACCAATGGCACGCGGTGCCGCACGATTTCGGCAAGATCCGCCTCCAACCGCGTATTGGTTTTGTGTACGATCAGATTAACCGCAAAAGGTGCTGCGGTTTTGAGCGCGAGAAGCCGCGCCTCAATTTCGTCGAGCCATTGGCTGAACTCGTCCGTGCTACGCGCGTTTAAGGCGGGGAAACTGCCGATCAGACCGGCGCGGCATGTTTCCACCACGAGGTCGGTGCCCGAGGCGAGAAACATCGGTGCTACGATCGCCGGCAGGCGAAGGCCTTGTGTCAGTGTGGTTGGAATACTCATCCCTGCCCCAAAATTGTTCAATTTACGTCATGACTTGGCGTCATCAGACAATCATCGGTTCTGTTCTGTCAAGGTTTTGCCCATCGCGGAAAAAATTATGGCGGGAATCCGATAGCGTTTGGCAAGAGACTAAGGCAAGGCATGAGGCAATAAAGGCAGCGACATCAGGGAGGAGACCCGGATCATGGCATTCAAGACCGATATCGAGATCGCGCGTGAAGCGAAGAAGAAGCCGATCATGGAGATTGGTGCCAAGCTTGGCATTCCGGCCGATGATCTCCTTCCCTATGGCCACGACAAGGCCAAGGTCAGCCAGAGCTTCATCAAGTCGATCCAGAGCCGTCCAGAGGGCAAGCTGATCCTCGTGACCGCCATCAACCCGACACCGGCGGGTGAGGGCAAGACCACGACCACAGTGGGTCTGGGTGACGGTCTCAATCGCATCGGCAAGAAAGCCGTGGTCTG
>CANGPA010000069.1 GCA_947455645.1 Hyphomicrobiales bacterium
GCGCTCGATCAATGGCGACAAAAACGCCAGGCACGGGAGGTCTGACCCATGTCACAAGCAATCACATCCGACATCATTCTCAAGACCGAAGGCCTCACCAAACATTATGGGGGCGTGCATGCGCTTGAAGACGCCAATTTCGAATTGAGACGTGGCGAACATGTCGCGATCATGGGCGACAATGGTGCCGGAAAATCAACCTTTGTGCGACAAATCACCGGCGTTGAACAACGCACGCGCGGCCGCGTTTTGTTTGATGGCGAAGAAGTCCATTTCAAAGGCCCGCTTGAGGCCCGCGAAGCCGGCATTGAAACCGTGTTCCAAAATCTCGCGCTTGCGGATGATCTTGATGTGCCGTCCAATCTCTTTTTGGGGCGCGAGAAGATCCTCGTAAAACTCGGCCCCTTCTCGATTCTTGATTTCAAAGGCATGCGCACGGCAACCGAAGATGCGTTGAAACGGACAGCGGTCAAGATTCCCAATCTCGCCAACACAATCCGCAATATGTCGGGGGGTCAACGGCAATGCGTGGCGATTGCGCGCACAGCGACATTCGCGTCCAAACTCATCATCATGGATGAACCAACCGCAGCGCTTGGCGTGCAAGAGACAGCGCAAGTCGAAAACATCATTCGCCAATTAAAGGCGAATGGCGAACCGCTTGTTCTGATTTCGCATAATATGCGGCAAGTGTTTGAACTGGCCGATCGCATTGTGGTCTTCCGCCGTGGCCGCATCGTTGCCAATCTGATGAAATCAGAAACAACCAGCGAAGAGATCGTTGCCTATATCACGGGCGCTAAAACCGGTACTGACGGTATTAGAACGCATTAAAACTGATTAATAGGTTTTGCGGCGGTCCATATAAGCGTCCATCTCGGACGTAAATTTCTCCGTCGCCCAACCCTCAGACAAAGCCTGACGCAGAATATCCTGCTGGCTTGGTGGGGCCATGCCCGACAGCGGCGAATCAATATCAAGATTGGCGGGGAAAGGATAACCTTCCGCTGTAGCCGCGATCACATTTTCCACTTCGCGTGATGTTAGCGCGTTAGATTGTGTCATTGATTTCAGCGTCGGATAAAGGCTCTTGCTCATGCGCGTGCGATCTACCACTTCGATCGAGCGGCCATAGCCTGAACCGATCTGCATCAAATTGGCAAAGCGCACAATATCTTTCGAGACATTATTGCCCGCCGCATGAAAAAGCGCCGGATTGAAAAATAGTGCATCGCCTTTGTTCAACGGCAATTGAATGTGATGCTCTTGAAAATAGGCCCGAAACTCTTCCCGTAAAACCGCGAGATAGCCAGGCAGATAGCGCTGCGAGAACGGCAAAAGTTGGGTCGGGCCGCTCTCAATTGGCATATCACAATGCGCAATCGCCCCTTGCAACGTGAGTGCCGCAGATAATTGATGCGCATGCGCCGGATATTGCAGCAATTGCTCGGCTGTTTGAAAACCCATATGATAATCGCGATGCGGGGTTTGGGCCTTACCTCCCGGATAAACCACATTAACCTGCGTCGTAATCTGATAGAGCGGGCCAAGCCATGCCCGGCTAATCAAATCAACAATATCAATCGCATTATAGCGCGCGAAAACTTCAGGTGCAGCGATACATAATTTTTCATGCGCATTCCAAAGACGCGCATTTTGCCCGACACGGCCAAAGTGATCGCCTCGCTCGCCCATGCGGCGCTTTTCCTCAGCAATCAATTCATTGAGCACATCGGTCGTTTGATCCACGATGCTCGTATCTTTATAAGCACGGCGGAAAACCACCACACCGGGACCATCGAGAAGAATATTCGTCCATTCTTTCATGTAGCGCGAAATGGCACCGCGATCATCCATCATGCCAACAATTTTTTGCGCGTCATAGATCGGAACATTTTTCTGAAGATCATCGGCAAGCGGAGCGTCAATCCGGTCTGCAGCTTCCTTGGCGTCGGCGATAAAGCCTTCAAGCGAGGGAGACGTCTCGGTCAACCACGTGGCGGATGAGGCGGGGATATGTCGGTTCATCGCTGAGCCTCCTAAGAGCAACCGGAACAGCTACCGGAATAGATCAATGTTTTATCATTACCCAAAGGCTATGCGAAGCCGTCCCGAACCGTCAAGCATTTGGTCAAATATACGCAATTACGGTCCGAGATTACGGATCACATCCTGCGCCAAACGCCGCATCGGGTCGCGCGTGGCCTGCAAAAGTTCGAGGCGATCAAAAGACTCTGGATGAAGCGCGAGATAATCACGCAAGGACCGTCCAAATTCCTGTCGCAATTCAGTCCCAATGTTGAATTTTTTAACGCGCGATTCACGTGCCAGACGCCGCCGCTCTTCAGGCTGAATTCCGCTACCGCCATGAAGCACAAGCGGCACCGCAGTAACCGATTCAATACGTGCAAGTAGCGCGCGATCAATTACCGCCGCATGGGTCGTCTGAAGATGCACATTACCCACCGAAATTGCCAAAGCATCAATGCCCGTTTCGCGTTCAAAACGCTGCGCTTCATCTGGGCTTGTCATGGTCGAACCGCCACGTCCGTCATAGCCCACGGCGCCCACTTCACCTTCAACGGAAACGCCGTGACGACGCGCGAGCGCGACCACTTTTTGTGTCAACATGATATTATCATCAAGTGGGAGGGAAGAGCCATCGATCATAAGCGATGTAAACCCATGATCAACGGCCTCCGCGCATTCATCATAAGTGCGTGCGTGATCAATATGACAAACCACCGGCACTTTCGCGTGATCCGCCAAATGGCGAAACATACGCCCAAGAATCGTAACTGGCGTGTGCTTACGACAGCCCGGTCCGGCTTGAAGAATAACAGGCATATGCAGATCTCCAGCCGCAGCCACATAGGCTTCGGCATCTTCCCAGCCAAGAACAACAAGCCCCGCAACCGCATAATGCCCTCGCATGGCGGATTGAAGTACATCGTGAAGCGTCGCTGCGGTCATTTGAATTTGGCAATCATATCCTTGATGCCCGGAATCGTTTCGATTTGATAGGCATGGGTCGGTTGAAAAAACTGCACCAGAGGCCTCTGGCTCAAACCACCAAGTATGGTGAAATAATACATTTCATATCCAGGTGCTGCAACACAAGGATGATATCCTTTCTCAAGAAGAATGGTGGAGCCATCAACGAGATGATAGGCATCACCCACTTTGCCATCCTCCTTTTGTACCAATTGCATGCCGAAACCGTGATTGGGACGAAATCGAAAATTATAGGTTTCGTCATGGCGCGTCTCTAGCGGCAACCGATCCGTATCATGCTTATGCGGTGGAAAGCCTGACCAACCACCCTGTCCAACAGTGAACAATTCCGAAACAAGAAGACGTCCGACACGATCGCGATATTTGGTGCCTAAAATATGTTTGATCTTGCGATGGGTCTTTGTGTCATCTGATCCGTATTGAACCAGATCGAGATCTTTCGCCCGCACATCAAAAGGCTGTAATACGTCATCAAATCGCGCACCCGCGATGAAAATTTCGGCCTCATCCGACACACAGGTTAATCCGGCCTTTGCACCTGAGGGGACATACACGCCTTCGGGTTCTCCGCCCCACACATCGCCCACGCGGTTGCCAAGCTTTGGAAAGGCAACACCCTCGACCTCAACATCAATGGTTCCCGTGGCCGGTACGATTGCTGTTTCATAACGCGGCACTTGATAGTCGAAATGATCGCCCCGTTTAAGCTTAATGATGTTAAAATAATTGAGCGGAACGCGCGCGTCATCCACATCGATAAGGGGACGATTGGCATTGTCATAGGGAGGAATATGCATCGCGCTTTACTCCGCTTTAAATCATCATATAAGTTAGGACATTCTATGCGTAGCGATGAAGTGTTCAAGCTCATCTGGTGTCGGATTAGCCGGCGAACAGCCCACACGCATCACCACAAGCGCTGCTGCTGCGGATCCGCGCTGGACACTGTCATGCACAGAACGGCCCTGCGCAAGGCCGGTTACGAATGCACCCATAAAGGCGTCCCCTGCGCCCGTCGGCTTTAACGCGTCAACCCGATAAATACCAAGCGTAAAAGAGTGATGATCCGCAAAACTGATCGAACCTTTCTCACCCTTTTTGTAAATGACGATAGATGCAGAATGTTCCGATAGTTCTTTTGCAAACGCCAATCCATCGCCATCACGCGCGAGGACTGCAAACTCCTCATCATTGCCAATGACTATATCGCTCAGGGCAACAGCCTCTCCGCAGATCTCGGCAGCCTCTTGGCGGTTCTGCCATGAATAAGGCCGATAATCGACATCAATGATCACGGGCAGATCGGCTTTACGCGCATGCGCGATTGCTGCCAATGTCGCACTCCGCGAGGGCTCCATGGCCAATGCCGTACCTGTAACAATCAGCGCGCCTGCTTCATCGTAAGGAAGCGATGCAACATCATCGCCAGCCAATTCGAAATCGGAAGCTTGATTGCGGTATAACACCGATTGGCAATTCTCAACACGCGTCTCCACCACCGCAAGCGATGTGCGTACACCCCCACTCATGGCCCGAACATAATTCGTCTCTACGCCATAATGATGCAATTGATTGACCACATAGCGCCCAACCGCATCATCCGATACCGATGTGATCAAAGCCGCTTGCCCGCCAAGCCGTGTGATTGCGGTGGCAATGTTGGCGGCAGAACCACCGAGCGCGGGAAAAAAAGCATGCGCGTCTTCCAAAAGCGTGCCTGGAGGATCAGCATAGAAATCCATACCGGCGCGGCCGAGCACGAGAAAACGATTTCGTGAAAGCCGCGTGCGATCCACAATCAGATTCCCGGGCGCTGTTTTGTGCGCCCTTGTTCAACTTCCGCATGGGCTTTCCGTATCTCGGCACGATCCGATACTTCCGGCGTGCCAATCTCCCACCAGGCGTGACCTTCTTTGGTCCAACCTTCATAGGGATCTGTCTTTAACGAAATCACATAAGTGCGATCGGCTTTCCGCGCGCGCGCGAACGCCTCTTTCAAGGAGGCGATTGACGTCACCGTCTCGGCCTGCGCGCCCATGGATTTTGCATGCGACTCAAAATCGACAGCAAACGGCGCGACGGCTAAACGACTGTCTTTAATCAGCGTTGCAAATGAAACATTGCCGGTGTTGTTTTGCAGTTTATTGATCACTGCAAAACCACCATTGTCACAAATGATGACGATGATTTTCTTACCCGTCAGGACAGAGGAATAGATATCGGAATTCTGGATGAGATAAGAGCCATCGCCAACAAAGACAACGGTTTCCTTATCCGATTCCTCTTCTTCTTGCGCCATGCGTGCGCCCCATCCGCCGGCCACTTCATATCCCATGCAGGAAAAGCCATATTCGACATCGACAGTACCAATGCCTTTGGTGAGCCAATTCGCAGCAAGCTCTGAGGGCAATCCGCCAGCGGCTGTAATAATACGGTCGCGTGGATCACAGACATCATTGATCGCACCAATCACCTGCGCATAGGATAGAGCACTGTTAGCGCCCGTTTGGTCCGGTGCACGTGTATTGCCCGCAACATAATCAAGCCAGGCCTTACGTTCGGTTTGCGCAAAATCACGCCACGTTGCAGGAGCTCTATGATCACCGAGCACTTGATGAAGCTCTGTCAGCGCGAGCTTCGCATCGCCAACCACTGATAAAGCCCGGTGCTTGCCCGCATCATAACGGCCAACATTGACAGCAATGATGCGCGCATCACGCGCAAAGGCGGTCCATGACCCGGTCGTAAAATCCTGCAACCGCGTGCCTACCGCAAGAATAACGTCGGCTTTTTCGCCAAGTGCATTGGCAGAATTTGATCCCGTCACACCAATGGCACCGCAATTTAACGGATGCGATGCGAGCATATTCGCGCGGCCTGCAATGGTTTCGACGACTGGAATCCCATGCGACTCGGCGAAATTTTTCAAAACTTCGGTAGCTTCAGAATATTGAACACCACCGCCGGCGATGATCATCGGACGCTGCGCTGATTTCAGGAGCGCTACCGCATCAGCAATCTCGCGCGTGTCAGCGCTCTGACGACGGATGCGATGCACGCGACGTTCGAAAAATTCAACCGGATAATCAAAGGCCCATCCTTGCACATCTTGCGGCAAGCCCAAAAATGCTGGGCCGCAATCCGCAGGGTCAAGCATAGTCGCAATGGCAACGGGCAGTGACTGAATGATTTGTGCGGGATGCGTAATGCGATCCCAATAACGCGTTACGGATTTGAACGCATCATTCACCGTGGTTGTCGGATTGTTAAAATGCTCAAGCTGCTGCAACACAGGATCGGGTAGACGCGTGGCATAGGTATCACCGCACAAAAGCAAAAGCGGTAAACGGTTCGAATGCGCAACCGCTGCAGAGGTCAGCATATTCGTCGTGCCAGGGCCTGCCGACGCCGTTGCAAACATAAAGCGCTTGCGCAGCTTCGCCTTGGTGTAGGCAATCGCAGCCAGCGCCATGGATTGCTCATTCTGTCCACGCCAAAGCGGCAATTCATCGCGATGCTGATAGAGCGCTTCACCAAGGCAGATCACATTGCCATGACCAAATATGCCGAAGCCGCCGGCACACAAACGCTCCTCGCCTTTGGGCGTCTCGATATATTGCGCTGCCAGATGGCGGACCAGCGCCTGAGCCATTGTGAGCCTAATCGTCTTTTCGGCCGCCATTCTCGCCTCCCCTATATCCGTATTTGATGTTGAGTTTAGAGGCCGTTTGACAGGTTTTCAATCGATTGCAATAGATTGACGATGGAAACGCGCAAGATTGGTATTGGAATCATCGGGGCTGGCTATATGGGCAAGGCCCATTCGGTCGCCATGGCGGCGGTAGGAGCCGTTTTTGGCACAAAATTGCGTCCCGTTCTGGAAATGATTTGCACCACAACGGCGGATGGCGCAGCACGCCGCGCTGAGCAGTTTGGATTTCACCGCTCGACGGCAGACTGGCATGCTCTGGTAAATGATCCCGCGGTGGATGCCATTGTGATTGCCAGTCCACAAGACACGCATCGTGCCATCGCGCTTACGGCAATGGCGCTGGGCAAACCGGTTTTTTGCGAAAAACCGCTGGGGCAATCGCTAAGCGAAGCACGCGAGTTAACCGCCTTTGCTGAGAAACATAACATCGTCAATATGACAGGCTTTAACTATATTCGCACGCCGGCCTCGCAATTGGCACGCGAGATCATTCAATCCGGCGAGATTGGTGACATCACTTATTTTCGTGGCGAACATACCGAGGATTTTTTGGCCAATCCGCAATCGCCTGCAAATTGGCGTACCGAGGGTCGTGCGCATGGCAATATGGGTGATCTTGCACCGCATATGCTCAATGGCGCCTTTGCCCTGGTGGGCCCCATTCATGCGCTCGTGGCTGATATTGAAACGGTCCATAAAACACGCCCCTCACCAAGCGGACCTCGTGCCGTAACCAATGATGATCAGGCTCATATGATGTGTCGGTTCGAAAATGGTGCGATGGGATCGCTATTTGTAAGCCGTATCGCGACGGGCCGCAAAATGGGTTACGCCTATGATATCTACGGCACCAAAGGCGCGCTGCGGTTTGATGGCGAAGATCAAAACGCGCTTTGGCTTTATCGCATGGATCAACGCTCCGATCGTCAAGGCTTCACAAAAATTCTAACCGGCCCCGAACATCCCGATTATAAAGCCTTCTGCCTTGGCCCCGGCCATGGCACAGGCTATCAGGATCAGATCATTATTGAAGCGCGCGATTTCTTAAAAGCCATTGAAACAGGTAGCGCGGTCTGGCCCACCTTTCGCGATGGGCTCATGGTCAGCGAAGCGGTCGAAGCCGCATTCCTCTCACATGCAGAACGGCGCTGGGTGACATTATCTGAAATTTAAGAAAGGCAAGAACGCCATGACCATCACAATTGGCAATGCACCATGCTCTTGGGGCGTTGAGTTTCCAGATGATCCACGCAACCCGTCTTGGGAACGTGTTCTCGATGAATGCAAAGCAGCTGGTTACACGGGTATCGAATTGGGACCGATTGGTTTCATGCCGGAAGATCCCCATCGCCTCGGTGACGCTTTGAAAGCACGTGGGTTAACGCTGATCGGCGGTGTCGTATTTCGTCCCTTCCATGACGGATCAAAATGGGACGAGGTAATGGATGCCGCAATTCGAACCTGCCGCGCGCTGGTGGCTCATGGTGCAAAACATCTCGTTTTGATCGATTCCATTTCGCCGCGCCGCGCGCCAACTGCCGGACGCCCGCTAGAAGCCGAACAAATGGACGCAGCTGAATGGAAGGCGTTTTGTGATCGGTTCCGGACAATCGCGCGCATGGGCACGGAAGAATACGGATTAACAACCTCCATTCATCCACATGCCGCAGGTTTTGTTGATTTTGAGGCGGAAACTGAACGGCTCTTGTCTGAAATCGATTCAAGCATTTTGAAACTCTGCCTCGATACCGGACACTCACATTATGCAGGCTTTGATCCGGTGGCTTTCATGAAACATCATCGCGATCGTCTTGCCTATGTGCATTTCAAAGACATTGACCCGCGCGTGAAAGCCGATGCGGTTGCCAAACGCACAGGGTTTTATGATGCGTGCGCGCAAGGCATTTTCTGTAATCTCGGCAAGGGCATGACGGATTTCAAAGCCGTGCGTGATCTGCTGATCTCGACAGGCTATGAAGGCTGGTGCACCGTGGAACAAGATTGCGATCCGGCCGGACCAACATCTCCCGTTGACGATGCACGTGCCAACCGCAACTATTTGTCGAGCATTGGCTTTTAGAGCCGATAATATCGGATGGCATTGTCGTGAAAGAGCTTGCGCTTCTCATCGGCACTGCATCCGGACGTTGCCCAATCGAGAACGGTAATCCAGGCGGGGTAAGACCCAGCAAGTTCAGACACCGGCCAATCACCCCCATACATCAGGCGATCAAAGCCAAATACATTAATTACATGATCAATATAGGGTCGTAGTTGTTCCTTGGTCCATGCCGCGTGATCAGCCTCTGTCGTCACGCCAGACAATTTGCATACAACATTCGGAAGTGCTGCAATCTCTTTCATTTGTGCCTTCCAAGGCTCCATCAAACCGGCTTTGATGCCAGGCTTTGCGATGTGATCGAGAATGAACAGCACATCGGGGCACCGCTTCACATAGTCGATGGCATTTTTTAATTGATGATGGAAAATACACAGATCAAAAGAAAGATTATATTTTGATAAAAGCTTTGTCGCGGCGATCACGTCAGGCCGCAATACAAAGTCTGGATCGGGTTGATTTTGAACTAAGCGCCGCACACCGCGCGCCACTTTGAGGGAAGCCAGTTCAGCAATCTCTGCTTCAAGTGAAGCGCCTCGTTCGATCGGGAGACAAGCAACACAGGCTTTCATCCGCGGATCCCGATCAGCAATATCCTGAACCCACCGCGCTTCCTTCATATAATCAGGGTGATCAACATCGACCTCTACAAAAACCGTACCTTCAATCACATAGGGCTTGGCGAGAGAAACAAGATCGTCGAGCGACCAATCGCGCGCCAGTTTTGGGGCACCGCTGGCCCAGGAGTATTTAAACAGCTTTTGATCCAGAAGATGAACATGAGTATCAATAATCGGAAATTCAATCATAACGCCCTCCCCATCACCCCATTACGCAGTCAAAAAGGCCACGCCGTTTCTACAATCAGTTTTGACAAAAAAGAGTATAGGATCAATCAAAATCTCAGACTATGAGATAATTTTTAACGCGCGTACGGCAAATTGGACCGTGAGCCCTCCGCTTAGGCCCTGTTTACAAATCTTCGCACATCGAATTGAAATACGCAGATCATGAAACGTCTTTCATCTTTAACACTGCCTGATCTTCCGACAGCCGTAATCAAGCCGCGCTATGATCGCACGGCGCTCAAAACTGGCCATGTACATTTAGGCCTCGGTGGCTTTCATCGTGCGCATCAAGCCTATTATACGGAAAGCGTGCTTAACGCAGGCGATCTGAATTGGGGCATTCTGGGCGTCAGCCTCAGATCACCAGCCATGCGTGATGCGCTTTGTACACAAGACGGACTTTATACACTCTCATCGCGTGGTGAAGACGAGACCCATCACATCATTGGCGCGGTCCATCGCTTGATGGTTGCGCCCGAAAACCCCGCGGCACTTATTCAGGCCATGGTCGATCCCGCCGTCAAACTGGTATCACTCACCATCACGGAAAAGGGCTATTGTATCGATGCATCGCGTGGCGCGCTCAATCTCGATGACCCCGCTATTCAGCATGATCTGTCAACGCCCAACTCACCAAAAACCGCGCCCGGATTTTTGCTCGCAGCGATCAAACTGCGACGCGCGTCAGGAATAAAGCCCTTCACACTTTTGTCCTGCGATAATCTCCCGTCTAATGGCACAAAATTACACCGTATCTTGATCGATCTTGCACGAGAAAATGATCGCGATCTTGCCTCATATATCGAAGATCAAATATCGTCACCCTCAACGATGGTGGATCGGATTGTACCGCAAACAACCGATCATGATCGACAAAACATCTCTCAGTCACTCGGCCTCGAAGATAAATGGCCTGTGATCACAGAACCGTTCACACAATGGGTGATTGAGGATCGCTTTTCGGACGGAAGACCTGATTGGTCTTTGGCCGGCGCCGAGTTTGTTGCAAATGCGGCAC
>CANGPA010000070.1 GCA_947455645.1 Hyphomicrobiales bacterium
ACTCAACTTCCTGCCGCCATTGGAATGGATGTTTTATCCGACCGCTCGGTTCCAATTCGAGATGCGGTTGCCGATGTCCAGACGTCACTCGCGATTGCGATGGTGCTTGTGATCTTGGTTATATTTTTATTTTTGAAGTCCTTATCGGCAACAATCATCCCTGCACTGGCGCTTCCCGTCTCCTTGATTGGAACATTTGCTGCGATGTATCTCTTTGGTTATTCCATTGATAATATCTCATTGCTTGCTTTGACGTTATCGGTTGGCTTTGTGGTTGATGACGCCATTGTGATGCTTGAAAATATCATGCGTCATATTGAGGACGGTATGAAACCTTTTGAAGCCGCTTTGAAAGGAGCGCGGGAAATTGGCTTTACGATTTTGTCGATAACATTATCGCTCGTTGCCGTTTTTATACCCGTGTTCTTTATGGGCGGTGTTGTCGGGCGTGTGTTTCGGGAATTTGCCGGAACGATCTCGGTGGCAATTTTGGTTTCGGGTTTCGTGTCCTTAACGCTGACACCCATGATTTGTGCACGTATTTTGCGCACGCATCGACCTGACCATCGTCCTGGACTTTTTTCCCGCGGTGTTGATGCGGGTTTTAACGGGTTGTTGTGGTTCTATCGCGTGCTGCTTGATGGTGTGATCAAAATTCGATTGGTTTTTCTAATATTCACGCTTGCGACGATAGGGCTGAGCATAAAATTTTATATTGATGTTCCGAAAGGCTTTTTTCCTCAGGAGGATACCGGCCTTCTTCGTGCATCAATTGAAGCTGCGCCTGATGTCTCCTTTGAGGCAATGGCCGCCTATCAGACCAAGGTCAATGATATTGTTTCAAAAGATCCGGCCGTGGATTATTTTACAGCGTCCGCTGGATTTGGTTCGACCAATCAGGGCTTTATGTTCATTCAACTGAAACCAAGGTCTGAACGTGGTGACCTTGGAACAATCATCGGTCGATTAAGAAAAAGTACTTCGGGAATTCCGGGTATTTCAACAGTCTTTATCCCAATTCAGAATTTTAATTTGAATGCGGGGCGTCTCGCGCGTGCCCAATATCAATATACGATGCAATCTGCCGATATCGCTGCGTTATTTGCTGCTGCACCTAAAATGCGTGAACAATTACAAAAGACATCGCAAATTGTTGACGTTACAAGTGATTTACAACTCGCAAATCCACAAATTGTGGTTGATCTTGATCGAGCGCGCGCGGCCAATCTTGGTGTAACATCGGACCAATTGCGGCAAACGCTCTATAACGCGTTCGGCGCACGTCAGATTTCGACAATTTATACGTCTGCGTCTGATTATGCTGTAATTTTAGAGGCGGATCGTGATTATCAATCCGATCCTGCGGCCTTATCCCGGCTCTTTGTAAAAAACTCAACTGGTCAGAATGTGCCTTTGGAAGCTGTCGCAACAATTCGACGTAGTATTGGACCACTTCAGATCAATCGGCAGTCGCAGCAACCGGCAGTGACTTTATCATTTAATCTTGCGCAGGGTGTTTCCTTAGGTCAGGCGGTTGATGCGATCAAGAATGCCGAGAAGCTCGCAAGCCTACCGTCCAATGTCACAACGGGTTTCGCAGGCTCCGCCCAACAATTCCAAGATTCATTAAAAGGGCAGGGCCTCCTGATCCTCGCGGCGGTTCTGGTTATCTATATTGTTCTGGGTGTTCTCTATGAGAGCTTTATCCATCCGATTACGATTTTGTCGGGGCTTCCCTCTGCCGGTCTTGGAGCGTTGCTTGCACTTCAATATTTCAAAATGGATCTTTCGGTTATTGCTATTATCGGCATTTTGATGCTGGTCGGCATTGTGAAGAAAAATGCAATCATGATGGTTGATTTCGCCATTGAGCGTCGTGCGAGCGGGATGGACGCACTAACGGCGATCCGCGAGGCGGCCTTAGTCCGGTTCCGTCCCATCATGATGACTACATTTGCTGCATTATTTGGGACATTGCCGATCGCCTTGGGTACGGGCGCGGGATCGGAATTGCGGCAACCACTCGGGATTGCCGTCGTCGGCGGTTTGGCTGTGTCACAGATTTTGACTCTATTTATCACTCCTGTTGTCTATATTTATCTCGATAAACTCGACAGTTTCTTCAAACGTGGATCACACAGTCCGACTAAAGAAGGTATTGATACCGTTTAAAGTTTTAGCAGTTCCATTCGCGAAGATTTTATCGATTTGTGCGATCTAACGTCAGTTCTCATTGGGTTGCGAAGACTTGTGGAGTTGTCATGTCGCATGCGCTCGGTAAGCGATCTTCGGGGCCACAGCCGCGGTTGATGCTCGTCACGTCAGACCGGTTTTGTCATTCGGTCGTCTCCGAAGTTTTGTTGCATCATGGATTTCCACCGGCTCACCACAATACATCCGTGCACGCGATGATTGCGGGTGTTTCAGATGACAGCGCCGATCTGGTACTCATCGATGAGACGGTTGGCGATATGACGCCTTTTGAGGCGGTTCGGATGCTCCGGGCTTCCGGCCAAGCCCAAAAGCCCCCTAAAACAGTGCTTTTGGCAAGTCAGGCAACGCGCAGTACTGTCGAAATGGCCCGCGAGGCTGGATTTGATGCTTTAGTTGCCAAGCCGGTTTCCCCGACGCCGCTTTTGCGTACCCTGCGCGCGCTGACAGTTGAGCCGTACCGCGCCTGAATTCTGCTCTTTTCCATTATGTGGCGGTCTCGCTTGGCACTGTTCGGCGGAAGATGCTACGACTTTCCCGATAGGACTTTAACGATCGGGTTTTCATGTCGCGGGCTGACGAGCATCGCGCGGGCAATGGAGCTGACATGCAGGGGCGGCACTCGGGACAACCCGGAGCCGCTTCGTATGGCGGACTCTATGCGGCGTTGGATTTGGGTACGAATAATTGCCGACTTCTTATGGCTCGGCCGTCGCGTGACGGCTTTCGGGTCGTGGATGCTTTTTCGCGCATTGTCCGTCTTGGTGAAGGTTTGAGTTCAACGCGGCGCCTTGCGGATGAAGCTGTTTCGCGCACAATTGAGGCTCTAAAAATCTGCAGCAATAAGATGACCCAGCGCGGCGTCAACCGGGCGCGGCTGATCGCGACGGAAGCCTGCCGTGCGGCTGAAAATAGCGACGATTTTATGGGCCGTGTCGAGGCCGAAACCGGCTTGAAACTCGAGATCATTGACCGGGAAACGGAGGCGGCTTTGGCGGCGGCGGGTTGTGCGGCGCTTGCCGATCCGAAGGCCGAAAGCGTTGTTCTTTTCGATATCGGCGGAGGATCAACGGAAATCGTTTGGCTGGACGCTTCACGAGAGGGTCGGCGTTCAATCAGCAAACGGATGCGCTCATGGACGTCACTTCCGGTCGGCGTGGTGACTTTGTCTGAGCGCCATGGTGGTCGCGATGTATCGGCTCAATCCTACAAGGGCATGGTCGATGAGGTGCAAGATCATCTCAGAGATTTTGCGGCGGGGCTGCCGGGTTCGGCACAACCTGAACATTTCCATTTGCTTGGAACTTCGGGAACGGTGACGACGCTTGCGGGCGTGCATCTTGGCTTGCCGCGTTATGATCGCCGCGCGGTCGATGGGATTTGGATGTCTTCCGAACAGGTAAGCACCATTGTGTCGCGGCTTCTGGCGATGAGCTATTCTGAGCGCGTACAAAGCGCCTGTATTGGCATGGAACGTGCCGATCTCGTCTTGGCCGGTTGCGCCATCCTTGATGGTATTCGCAATGTATTTCCTTCTGATCGCGTGCGTGTAGCGGACCGCGGATTGCGTGAGGGTATCCTTATGCAATTGATGCTTGAAGATGGCGTTTGGCCTGATCCTTTGGCTGGTGCAGCATGACCAGCGAACGTCTTTCTGGTCGTGAGGGCGGGCGCTCGCTCAAGCAGCGTGTAAAGACCGCCAAAAAGAAAACCGTTTCACAAACGCGTTGGCTGGAACGGCAATTGAATGATCCCTATGTCGCACGCGCCAAGCGCGAAGGCTATCGCTCTCGGGCAGCATTTAAAATCATCGAGCTCAATGAGAAATTCAAACTGTTCCGGCCGGGTGGGCGGATTCTTGATTTAGGAGCCGCGCCAGGAGGCTGGGCACAGATTGCCGCAAAAGCTGTTCAGTCTGAGACCGGCAAAGGTCGTGTGATTGGAATCGATCTTCTCGAAATCGAACCGATTCCGGGCGTTGAATTTACCGTTATGGATTTTCTTGCTGATGATGCGCCCGAAAAACTCAAAGAGATGTTGGGTGGTGACGCAGACGTTGTGATGTCTGATATGGCGGCCAACACGACAGGACATAAGAAAACAGACCATTTAAAGATCGTGGCGCTTGCTGAACTCGCGGCGCATTTTGCGCGAGAAGTTTTAGCGCCGCGGGGCGCGTTTTTGGCGAAAGTGCTGCAAGGGGGCACGGAGGGCGAATTACTCGCGGATTTGAAGCGCGATTTTACTCAAGTGAAACACTACAAACCGGCCGCCAGCCGGGCTGATTCGGCTGAGCTTTATGTGGTGGCGACCGGTTATCGGGGCACGCGCGGCAGCTAATTGAACCGAAAAGTGGAAAAACTCCTCTCTTCGCGCTTAATTTGACGGCAGTTTCAGAAATTTGCTGCTTTATGCTTTCGAAATGGGGCGCGCCATGATACGTCCCGGTGCCAATTCGATACTCGGATTTTTCGTCACGAGACGGTAAGCGCCGGGTGTCTTTGCGTCTTTCTCGAGCGTTGAGGAGTTGGCTATGGCCGCAATGTCGGCGATCCGTGAATCGTTTACCTTTGACGACGTGCTCTTGCAGCCGGGCCACTCTTTGGTCATGCCGGGTGATGTCGATCTGACCACGCGGCTTACCCGTACGGTTTCGCTGCGCTTGCCAATCATTTCTGCTGCGATGGACACGGTGACAGAGCATCGACTTGCGATTGCTATGGCACAAGCCGGTGGACTGGGTGTTCTTCATCGTAACATGACGCCGCAAGAGCAGGCCAATGAAGTGCGGGCGGTGAAGAAATTTGAAAGCGGCATGGTGGTCAATCCGCTTACGATTTATCCTGATGAAACGCTTGCTGATGCACTTGAACTCATGAAGCGTAACCATATTTCGGGCGTGCCGGTTGTTGAGCGTGGTGCTGCTGACAAGCCGGGAAAATTAGTTGGCATTTTGACCAACCGCGATGTCCGCTTTGCGACTAATCCTGCGCAGCCGGTTTCGGAACTGATGACAAAGGATCGTTTGATCACTGTGCGTGATGGCGTGAGCCAAGACGAGGCGCGGCGCTTGTTGCATCAGTTTCGCATTGAGAAACTCCTCGTCGTTGATGATCATTTCCGTTGTATTGGTTTGATCACAGTCAAGGATATGGAAAAGCAAGTTGCCCATCCCAATGCATCAAAAGATGCGCGCGGAAGGCTTCTTGTTGCTGCAGCCACTACTGTTGGCGATAATGGATTCGAAAGAGCCGAAGCTCTCATTGATGCCGGTTGCGATGTTGTGGTTGTTGATACGGCCCATGGCCACTCTCAACGTGTGTTGGACAGTGTGACGCGCATTAAAAAACTATCAAACGCCGTTCAAATTGTCGCCGGTAATGTTGCCACGGCACCCGGCACGCAGGCACTGATTGATGCAGGTGCGGATGCCGTGAAGATTGGTATCGGTCCCGGTTCTATTTGCACCACGCGCATCGTTGCGGGTGTTGGCGTGCCTCAATTGACCGCAATTATGGATGCCTATTCGGTTGCTGGTAAAGCTGATATTCCGGTGATTGCGGATGGAGGTATTAAATTTTCAGGTGACTTGGCCAAAGCTCTTGCAGCGGGTGCTGAAACGGCCATGATTGGCTCGCTTTTAGCCGGAACCGATGAAAGCCCCGGCGAAACATTTCTTTATCAAGGCCGCACATATAAAGCCTATCGCGGCATGGGATCCGTTGGTGCTATGGCGCGCGGTTCCGCAGATCGCTATTTCCAACAAGACATTAAAGACGCTTTGAAACTCGTGCCCGAGGGCATTGAGGGGCAGGTGCCCTATAAAGGCCCCGTTGGAAGTGTTCTTCATCAATTGGCTGGTGGTTTACGCGCCTCGATGGGTTATGTCGGCGGCGCGTCACTTGAAGAGTTCCGTGCGAAGGCGCAGTTTGTGAAGATTACCGCCGCGGGTTTGCGCGAAAGTCACGCGCATGATGTCACGATCACGCGCGAGAGCCCTAATTATCCAACGTGATCAAGACCGATATCACGAGGCCACGATCATATAAGATGGTCATGGTACTGAAGCGTATGAAAGTGTTTGAATGACCCCCTCCGCAAGATTATCCGCAGCAATTGAAGTTCTCGATGATTTGATTGCGCGGCGCCGTCCCGCTTCTGATGCTCTGAAGGATTGGGGTTTAGCACATCGCTTTGCCGGCTCTGGCGATCGCGCAGCGATTGCCGCGCATGTTTATGATGCGCTTCGCTGTAAAGCCTCCTCATCATATCTTATGGGGTCGGATACCCCGCGTGCAATTCTTCTCGGTAGTCTGAGGCAATCGCGCGGCTTAGATGCGCAGAAAATTTCCGCATTATGCGATGGCAGTCGCTTTGCGCCGGAAACTCTTAATGCAGAGGAACGAGATGCATTGCAGTCACACTCACTTGATGACGCGCCGATGCATATTCGGGGGGATTATCCAGAATGGCTTGATGCGCCGTTTGCGGAGGCCTTTGGTGACTCGCGTAGCGAAGAGCTTCGCGCGCTCACCCATCGAGCGCCTGTTGATATTCGTATCAATACTTTGAAAACAGACCCGGCACTGATGCTTGGTGACTTGCAACATTTAGGTGCGGCAAAGGCGCCTTTTTCTCCAGTCGGTTTGCGGATTGAACAACCCGTTGATGGGCGGGCCCCAAATGTTCAATCAGAACCGGCCTTTCAAAAGGGCTTGATCGAAATTCAGGATGAAGGGTCACAGCTTGTCGCCCAATTAGCGGCGCCGGATCCTGGCATGCAAGTTATCGATCTTTGTGCGGGTGCTGGTGGGAAGACACTCGCACTAGCGGCGTTGATGGACAATCGGGGACAAATTTTTGCTACCGACAGTGATACGCGACGTCTTGCTCCAATTTTTGATCGGTTGACACGCTCTGGTGCGCGCAACGTTCAAGTGCGTTCACCGCGTGGACGTGATGATGAGCCGCTTGCCGGGCTTGAAGATCAGGTTGATCTTGTTCTGATTGATGCACCTTGCACGGGTACGGGCACGTGGCGGCGGAATCCCGATGCGAAATGGCGGTTGAGACCCGGAGCACTTGAAGAGCGTATAAAGGATCAGGCGCGTGTTCTTGATCGGGCGGCGCATTTTGTGAAGCGAGGGGGACGTATCGCTTATATCACCTGTTCTTTGCTTCCGGCAGAGAACGATCATGCTGTTGAGGCATTTCTTCAGCGCGACAGTCGATTTGAAGTCATGCCCCTAGACGAAGTGGCATCGCGCGCCGGCTTGCCTGCACTTGCAGAACATCGGTCTAGGCACGGGCACGGCTTGTTGCTTACGCCCCATCGGACCAAAACCGACGGATTTTATATTTCAGTATTGAAGAAGATTGCGTGACGGAGCGGATGATGGCGGAGACACATGAGAAGATCTTAATCGTTGATTTTGGCTCTCAGGTCACGCAATTGATTGCGCGGCGTGTGCGTGAAGAGGGCGTCTATTGCGAGATCATTCCCTTTCAGTCAGCAGAGAAAGCGTTTCACGAGATTAAGCCGAAGGCTGTAATCCTCTCCGGTGGTCCTGCTTCAGTACTCGATGAGAATGCACCCTTTGCACCGCAAGTAATTTTTGAATCAGGATTGCCTGTGCTCGGCATTTGCTATGGCGAACAGACCATGGCCAAGCAATTAGGCGGCATCGTTGAAAGTGGTCACCATCGTGAGTTTGGTCGCGCTGAATTGGAAATCACGGCGTCATGTAAGTTGTTTGACGGCGTATGGACTAAGGGTCAGAAATATCCCGTTTGGATGAGCCATGGTGATCGTGTCACACGGTTGCCTAATGGATTTTCAGTTATCGCTATTTCAGAAAATGCGCCCTTAGCGGCAATCGCCGATGAAGTGCGTCACTATTATGGCGTACAGTTTCATCCGGAAGTCGTGCACACGCCGCAAGGCGCAAAACTTATCAGGAATTTTGTGCGTAACATTGCTGGATGCCGCGCCGACTGGACGATGAAAGCCTTCCGCGAAGAAGCCATCAAGCGCATTCGCGAACAAGTGGGCACAGGTCGCGTGATTTGCGGCTTGTCAGGTGGCGTTGATTCATCGGTCGCCGCTGTGTTGATCCATGAAGCGATTGGCGACCAGCTGACCTGCGTTTTTGTGGATCACGGCTTGCTCCGCTTAGGGGAAGCACAGAAGGTCGTCACGCTCTTTCGCGATCATTATAATATTCCGCTCGTTCATGTCGATGCTAGTGATACTTTCTTGACCGAATTGGCGGGCGTTGATGATCCGGAAGCCAAGCGGAAAACCATCGGTAGGCTCTTTATCGACGTTTTTGATGCGGAAGCCAAAAAGATCGGCGGCGCGGACTTCTTAGCACAAGGCACACTTTATCCGGATGTGATTGAGAGCGTGTCCTTCACAGGTGGTCCTTCCGTGACGATTAAGAGTCATCACAATGTTGGTGGCTTACCGGCACGCATGAAGATGCAGCTCGTGGAACCGTTGCGTGAATTGTTCAAGGATGAGGTTCGGGCGCTTGGCAGAGAACTCGGATTGCCGGAAGCGTTTGTCGGACGGCATCCGTTTCCAGGCCCCGGTCTTGCCATCCGCATTCCCGGCGCAATCACAAAAGAGAAATGTGATATTCTCCGCTTGGCCGATGAAATCTATCTCGAAGAAATTCGTCGTGCCGGTCTTTATGATCAAATTTGGCAAGCCTTCGCGGTACTGCTTCCGGTAAGAACCGTCGGTGTGATGGGCGATGGCCGCACTTATGATCATGTCTGCGCGTTACGTGCTGTGACGTCTGTTGATGGCATGACTGCAGATTTTTATCATTTCGATATGAATTTTTTGGGCCGCGCGGCCAACCGGATCATCAATGAAGTCAAAGGCATCAATCGGGTTGTTTATGATGTGACCTCGAAGCCGCCCGGCACGATTGAGTGGGAGTGAGTGCATAAACTCTATTGGTTAAGCAATATAATGACCGCAATGACTTTGGTTAATTAGATGGATATTTGCTCTGAGAGCATGACTCATCAAAAAGATTACAATTTAATAAGAAGAATTGAATTAAAACTATAAGTTACAAAAGCTTAATTATGCAACCCAGAATATATTAAAAATCACTTTTTTGGATATATTTTTTAAACATGAAAACAAATTCTTATTAATTTATTGTTTCATTTCTTTATCTTTTTTAAAAATCACATTATCATTCCTTATTCATTTTATTATATTTTTACCCGTTTTTTCAGGACTTGGTCTCACGAATGTATGTGACTTTGAATTACCTTATTGGTTTTAGTGATTTCATCGAGTTATGTTGAGTAGAGTAAAAGCCATTTGTAATTTCGTTTTGTATCAGTGGTTTCTGTTTTTTAAATAGAAAAATTTGTCACAGTTTATTTGGTTTAGTGCGTGACGTAAATTGATCGACGTTTTTGCAGGGGAATTAACATGGCTAACTATGTGTCAGATTATACTGCATTATTAAGTGGCTATAGTTGGAACGGAGATGAAAAAGGTAAGTCCGCTTTTGTGACCTTTTCCTTCGAGACAAGTCCCAATCCAAATGACTCTGCAGCGACGCAGGCGACTTTTCATGCATTTACAGAACGTGAGAAAACAATAGCGCGGGCGGCGTTTAAAACCTGGGCTGATTCTTGTGGGTTGATATTCATTGAAGTTCCTGCGGGGCAGGGTGATATCAAGCTTCAATATGTTGATTTCAATACAATTCCTAATGAAAGCCAATATGCTGGATTTGGGTACTACCCTTATACAGATCTTACCAATACCGAGTCCTATCGATATTCTCGTTATATTTATATCAATACGCGGTATGAATCCATGAATGATGCGGATACGCGTCATTTGTTTCTCCATGAAATTGGGCACACGATTGGCTTAAAACATTCATTTGAAGGAGATACTATTCTTTATCAATCAATAGATAATACAAATTATACCGTGATGAGCTATACGGGTTATGCTCCAAATTTGGGAACACTTGATCCTCAAGCGATTCAATATCTTTACGGATCAAATTCTGCTGATGCTGCTCAATTATTAAGTTGGTCATGGAATGATAAAACAAATACGCTTTTTCAGGTTGGCCGAAATATCGCTGATACAATCCGTGGTGTTAATTCTAATGATGTGATCAATGCCGGGGCAGGTGATGATCTCATCGGTGGATTTGGCGGAAATGATTCTATCGATGGCGGCGCTGATAATGACACGTTGTTCGGAGGTAATGGAAGCGATACGCTAGTTGGCGGACTGGGTGATGATGATCTTTATGGCGGCAATTATTATGGTAATACTCAAAGCGCTGGCGTAGCAATGGATTGGGCCGATTATTCCGCTGCTAAACTTGGAATAATTGTAACTCTTGGCGGCTATTATGACCTTTCAAAAAGCA
>CANGPA010000071.1 GCA_947455645.1 Hyphomicrobiales bacterium
AAAAGGGCAATTCGGAACTCTTCCAGACGGGTCAGATTGTTTCGGCAACGGGCATTGGTCTCGCCGACAGTAGCGGTAACAGCGTTGACGTAACAGCCAATGCTTTTTCCCAAAACTACGACAACGGCGTAAATGGCGTTGGTCTCTTGAACGCGATCGATAAAATCGACAACGCCTTAAAGACGCTTGATTCAGTTGGAACTCAGCTTGCCTCCTTCACGCAAACAACCGCAAATCGTAAGGATTTCAACACTGATATGGCTAATTTGCTCGGTAAAGCGGCCAACGATTTGACGGCGGCAGATCTTACCGACGTCAGCACAAAGACAGCGGCCTTGCAGGTGCAGCAAAGCTTTGCGCAGGCGATTCTCTCGACGACAAAGCAGTCAGACCAGTCAATGTTGCAGCTCCTGCGTTAAGCAGAACAGTTGGAACAGTAAGAATAGAGAAGCGGGGTGTGAAAGCCCCGCTTTTTTATTGGACAAGATCGATAAAAAACTACGCTTAGAGGCAGCGCCCCTCCAACCTTATGTTCGAAACACAACATCCTGTTGCGTGAAATTAGCAAGTGCGACGTTTTTCAGTATGATCGTGTCTGTGGGCGAATAGGTGATAACGAGATCGGAGCCTACTTGGCGCGTGGCTGACAAGAGTGCGTTCCAATCGGCAAAAAGTGTCGTGTTGATTAAGAGTGAATTGGGTCTTAGATCGCCGATAACATCAATGGTGGTTCGAAATGAGTAAATAATATCTTGGCCAAATCCTGACGCGGAATAGCTGAAGGAACTTCCTCCCGCACTATCCACAAGCGTGTCATTTCCAGCCCCGCCATCGATAGTCGAATTTAGTCCTGCCGAAATATAATCGTTACCGTCGCCCCCAAATAAAGAAGAACCCGTTTCAAAACCCCATGTATAGACACTGATAATGTCGTCACCGCCTCCACCATCAATGGTGTCATTGCCTCCCCCGCCTTCAATTGTATCATTTCGCGAGCCTCCAATAATCGAATCGGAATATTGTGAGCCGCTGACTTGCTCTAAATTCGAGAACGAGACATTTAAATAAATCAGGTTGGAAGAGCTGTTTGATGCAAAAATTGCAGATCCGCTGCCATCATCATGAAGTGAAATAATACTAGTTAAATCTATCGACTGCCCATAATGTAGAAAATACCACGATAGATCTAAGCGATCAATTCCTGCCCCCCCGTCAACCGAAAAATAAGTATCATTCATTCCAGTGGATTGATCAAAGCGAAACCAATCGTCACCTGAGTCACCATAATAGTAACCAGTTGTACCTCCAACAAGCGTATCGTTACCAGCCCCCCCTCTTATGACATTATCAGATTCATAGCCATATGAGCTTGCGTAAGTAATATAATCATTACCATCGCCACCATCGATATTTCCGCGATTTCCCGACAGAGAAATGGTATCATTACCAGCACCACCAAATATAAAGCTATAACTATCAAAATTATAGCTAATAGCTGTAAGCGTATCATCCCCGGTAGAGCCAATAAGGTAATTTGCATCTCCGATCATAGTAACATTGATACCTGGATTATTGATGGTTATCCAAATGGGGTACAATGTCGACGACGTCAGTCCATTTTGATCGGTTACCCGCACATAAAGTGGGGATCCAAAAGATTGTTGATAATCAATTTTTTGGGTTAAACTGATTACTCCGGTATTCGGATCGATACTAAAAAAATCGTTCGGATATAGGAGTTTATAAGTCAACACATCGCCCATATCGGGGTCGGTTGCCTTGACCTTTCCAACGACTGTTCCTGCTAGGCTGCTATAACCATTGATGGTGAAGGATTGATCAGGGTCGATCGTTGGCGCCTCGTTCACATTGGTGAGGTTAATCGTAAACGCCTTCGTGTAGCTTAACCCGCCTTGATCGGTCACCCGAGCAGTCAGTGTGATTTGAGGTGTTGTTTCAAAATCCAGCACCGCGCCTTGCGCGACCGTAATTGCTCCAGTTGCTGAATTGACAACAAACCGGCCTTTGGCGTTATCAACAAGGCTATAGGTAAGCTTATCGCCTTGATTTGGATCTGTACCTTGAAGTGAGCCAATAAGGGTACCGGCTGCGCTGTTCTCGGCAAGCGTGCCGCCCGTTAAAGTCAGCCCTGTTGGCGCTTGATTGGATGTTACAGTAATATTGAAGCTCTGAGTATAGCTCAGACCGCCTTTATCGGTGACCTTAGCCGTAATTGAGAGTTGTGGCGTCAGCGTGTCGTCCAGCACCGCACCATTGGCGACCGATATCACGCCCGTTTTTGCATTGATGACAAAACGCCCATTGGCATTGTCAGTGAGGCTATAGGTCAGGACATCGCCACTATCGGGATCGGAGCCTTGAAGCGTGCCAACCATCGAGCCTGCTTTGCTCTTGGCCAAAATTGTACCACCTGTGAGGTTCAGAGCCGTGGGCGCTTCGTTGACATTGCTCAAGTTAACCGTGAAGACCTTCTCATAAGTAAGTCCGCCTTGATCGGTCACCCGCGCCGTCAGCGCGATTTGCGGCGTTGTTTCAAAATCAAGCACTGCGCCTTGGGCAACGGTAATTACACCGGTCGTTGCATTGATCACAAAACGGCCATTGGCATTTTCTGTGAGGCTATAGGTGAGCACATCGCCCTTGTCGGGATCAGTCCCCTTAACGGTACCAACCACTGTTCCAGCAGCACTGTTTTCCTTTACCGTGCCGCCTGTCAGCGTGAGCGCGGTTGGTCCTTCATTCACATTGGTGAGGCTTACAACGAGGTTTTTTGTAAAGCTCAATCCGGCTTGATCCGTTACCTTCGCGGCTATCGTAAGTTGCGGCGTCGTTTCAAAATCAAGTACCGCGCCTTGGGCCACCGTAATAACGCCCGTATTGGCATCGATCACAAATTTGCCACCCGCATTATTGGTGAGGCTATAGGTGAGCACCGCGCCCGCATCGGGATCAATGCCTTTCACGGTCCCCACCACAGTACCCGCGGCACTGTTCTCCGCGATTGTGCCGCCATTCAGCGTCAGCGCCGTTGGCGCTTCGTTCACATTGGTCAGATTAATCGTGAATATCTTGTCATAGCTCAAGCCACGATTATCCGTCACCCGCGCTGTGAGCGCTAATGTCGGCGTCGTCTCAAAATCGAGCACCGCACCATTGGCGACCGTAATCGCACCCGTCGTGGCATTCACCACAAAGCGTCCCCCTGCAGAATCGATAAGGCTATAAGTGAGCGTGTCGCCCGGATTTGGATCTGAGCCTTTAAGCGTGCCCAAAAGCGTGCCGGCTTTGCTGTTCTCGGCGATGCTTGCGCCCGTCAGTGTCAGGCCGTTTGGCGCCTGATTGATTAGAGTGGTGGCCGAAAAAGAGCCATCAGCAAAATAAAAACTCTCGACATTGAACACGACATCCGTGCCATCGGGCGCGCCGCTGCGCAGGTCTGTGATGGTGAAGGCCTTGGTGATCGCATCTTGCGTGATGCTGTAATTGGCGTAGCTGCCGGTATATTGAACGATATCACTCCCCGCCCCGCCATCAATCGTGTCATTTCCGCCGATGCCAAAAATAACATCATTGCCGCCCAAGGCCGCAATCGATTCATTGCCACTCGTGGCGAAGATAAATTCGCCCGCTGCGGTGCCTGTGAAAGTGGTGTAAGCGGGGGCGGATAGTTTGGCCATGACACGCGTCCTTTCGCAAAGAGGGGGAAACGGAATTTAAGGCGGCTACTAGCCTAAAAGCCGATTCAAGGACGCGACACCTGTGACATGTCACAGGTTGTCAGATGCGACGGTGATGGCAGAATGATGGGTTTTAGAAATGCCCAGCCGGAGCCGCGCGGTCCCTACTCGCTATTCGCTACCCAGTTACTCATCTCAATTCAAGGCCAGCGCGTTGGGCTTTCCCGAATCTGATCCAAGCGCGGGGCCTGCAAAGCGGCGCCAGGCTTCTTCATTGCCGGCAAAGGCGTTGCGATCCACATTGCCTTTAATGCCCGGTACACGGCCCTGATCTGTATATTGCCAAAGCACCCAGCGGCGATCGCCATAGCGTTCCTGCGGCACGGCATTCACCGTGCGCACCCAAAGCGGATAGTCGTGCAGATCATCCACGAGAACATCGCGGTAAAAATCGATGGTCGTATAGATCATCGGCTTTTTGCCGTAATGCTTTTCAACCGCGTGCAAGAAGGTTTGAATGGCTTTGAGCGCTTGCTCTTTGGGCACTTTCTTCGGGCATTTCTCGCTCGCCGCGCCATACCATTCAACATCGAGCACGGGCGGCAACGCATCGCGCTCAACCGGCACATGTTCAAAGAACCATTTGATCTGGTCTTGCACCGGACGGCACCAATAATAAAAATGATAGGCGCCGCGCGGTACGCCCGCGTCTTTCGCCATCATCCAATGCAGCGAAAAATTCTCGTCCGCATGATCGCCGCCTTCTGTCGCTTTGATATAGGCAAAGCGGGTGCCGGCTTTACGTGCTTCATGCCAATCGATCTGGCCTTGATAGCGCGAGACATCAACGCCATGAACACGCAAGGATTGCGCCACGGGGATCATGGCGGAGGACGAGCCTGATGCGGTGAGCGATTTCTTATTCGCAAAAAAGCCGGAGCAGCCCGACAGGCCAAGCGCCACAACCAAGAGGCACGCCAAGCGGGGCACCTCGGAAAACCGTTTCAACCGCAAAACCATCATCTCATCCCGTATTCACGCCAAACACGGGATGTCGCACGAAAATTTTTAAGAAATCGGTAACGGACTTAAGAACCCAGCCCGAACCAGAGCGTGGCAATGCCCAAAAAGGCGAAGAAGCCGACGACATCGGTGACCGTTGTCACAAAAACGCCCGAAGACACGGCCGGATCTGACCGAAACCGTTCAAGCGTCAAGGGGATCAGAATGCCGCCCAAGGCGCCCGCGACCAGATTGATGGTCATGGCAAGCGAGATCACGACGCCGATATTCCAGTCACGAAACCAGAGAGATGCCACAGCGCCCGTGATCAGGCCGAAAGCCAGACCATTCAGAAGCCCGACAAAGGTTTCGCGGAACGTGACCCGAATGGCATTGGCCGCGCCCAATTCGCGCGTGGCAAGCGCCCGCACCGCCACCGTCATGGTTTGTGTGGCGGCGACACCGCCCTGCCCGGCGACAATCGGCGCCAGCACAGCGAGAGCAACCATCTTGGCCAGCGAGGCTTCAAACAGACCCAATACGGATGAGGCTAAAAAGGCCGTGAGCAAATTGACAAAGAGCCAGCCGAACCGGCTCTTGGTGGTTTCGAGGATCGAGTCCGAGAGTTCTTCCTCGCCGCGCACACCGCCGAGCGCTTTGATTTCTTCATCGGCTTCTTCTTGGATCACGTCGACGATGTCATCGATGGTTACGACGCCGAGCAGACGGCCGCTTTCATCGACGACCGGTGCGGAAACGAGATTGTAACGCTGGAACAGGCGCGCGACGTCTTCGCCTTCATCATGGGCTTCCACGCGCCGCCGGTCCGGATTCATGAGTTCATCAATGCGGACAGTGCGCCGCGCGCGCACAAGCCGATCTAAAAACACATTGCCGAGCAAATGATAACCGGGATCAACAACGAAGACTTCGTAGAATGAATTCGGAAGATCGGGCGTCTCGGCGAGATGATCGATCACCTGACCTGCGGTCCAAAAGGGTGGCACCGCGATGAGGTCGGTCTGCATCAGACGACCCGCGGACCCTTCCGGATAATCGAGGCTCTTTTGCAAGGCGACGCGATCAAGTGCGGGCAGCGCATCAAGAATCTCGGCCTGATCTTCTTTGTCGAGATCTTCGAGAATATAAACCGCGTCATCGCTTTCAAGCTCGCGCACACCCTCGACGAGGGTTTCCGTGTCGAGCTCTTCCAGAATGTCCTCGCGAACCGAGTCATCGACTTCGGTCAGCGCGGCGAAGTCGAAGGCGGAGCCGAGCAGTTCGATGAATTTCGACCGCTGGTCGGCATCAATGGCTTCAAGCAGCGTGGCCTGATCGGCCTCATGGAGATCAGTAACCAACGCGCCAAGCTGATCGGCGTCATCGGCCTCAAGGGCGGCCTCGACAATGGCAAGAAAACGCAGATCGAGTTCGCCGTCCTCATCACGGAAGGACGGCGGCTGGGCGGCGGCGCCCGACGAATTGGTCGAAAGATCAGTCATGCGCCCCTCCTGCCCCAGCAAGGATCAGCGCGTCTTTAGGCGGATGATCAGGGCTTGGCAACCACGCTTGAGGCCGTGACAGCCAAATGTGACCCGTTTGTGACGCCGCTTGTCACATCAAATCGTAATTTGCGTGCCGACCTCGACGGCGCGATCGCTCGGGATATGGAAATAGGCCGAGGCATCATGCGCGCGGCGCGCCAGAAAAATAAACAGACTATCCTGCCAATCGGGCATCTCGGACTGGCTCGCCTGTTTCAGACTACGCCGCGACAAAAAGAACGAGGTGTGCATGGCATCGATCTTTAAACCGTGCCGGCGCATTTCAGGGATGCATTTGGGAATGTTCGGCTCGTCCATATAGCCAAAGCGCAAGCGGACGAGATGAAACGTATCGGACAGCTCCTCGACGCTCACGCGCTCGTCAAGCGGCACGAAAGGATCATCCGCAGTCTCAATCGTCAAAATGATGTTATGCGCGTGCAGCACTTTATTGTGCTTCAAATTATGCAAGAGAGAACTGGGTGCGGTATCTGAATGACCCGTCAAATACACAGCCGTGCCATCGGCGCGCCAAGGCGGACGCTTTTCAAGACTATGAATGAATGATCGCAAGGGTACTTCGTCGCGCTTCGTACGCTGGCGCAACAATGCAGAGCCACGCCGCCATGTGAACATGATGATCATCAAACAAAGGCCGATCAACAAAGGCAACCATCCGCCTTCAAAAATCTTCAACAGATTGGCACCGAGAAACGCCAGATCAATCAGCAAAAACGGCGCGACAATGCTTATGGCAATCCATAAAGGCCGCTTCCAGAGTTTCCAGACGACGATGAGAGCGAGGCAAGCTGTGATCACCATCGTACCGGTGACCGCAATGCCATAAGCGGCCGCCAGACTTTCGGACGTTGTGAACGTCGTCACCAGCGCAATCACCGCAATGAGAAGCAACCAATTCACACGTGCAATATAGATTTGACCGCGCTCATATTCGGATGTTGCGCGAATATCAAACCGCGGAATTAAGCCCAGCTGTACGGCCTGCTGTGTCAGCGAATAAGCGCCTGTGATCACCGCTTGACTGGCGATGATGGTGGCAATGGTCGCCATGATCACCATCGGCACCAAAGCCCATGACGGATAGAGTAGAAAAAACGGATTATCCGCCGTCTCCGGATTGGATAGAACCAAAGCGCCCTGCCCGAGATAATTCAAACTGAGCGCCGGAAAGACCAAAACAATCCACGCAACACGAATAGGGCCACGACCAAAATGGCCAAGATCAGCATAGAGCGCTTCGGCACCCGTGACGGCGAGAAACACAGCGCCGAGCGTGAGCAAACCCAAATAGCCATGAGTGAGCAAAAATGCGATCCCATAATAGGGATTGATCGCGGCAAGAATGGCAGGATGCACCATGATACCCGTGACGCCACCCAGCGCGAGAACCGCGAACCAGATCAGCATAGCGGGTCCAAACAAAGCACCCACCACCGCTGTGCCATGTGATTGCACAACAAAAAGACCAATCAAAATCAGAAGAGAAATTTTCATGACGTAGGGATGGAAGGCGGGCGTCACCAATTCCAACCCTTCAACCGCCGACAAAACCGAAATGGCGGGCGTAATGACTGCGTCGCCATAAAACAAAGCCGCGCCAATGATGCCGAGCAAAGGGATGAAAGCATAGCGACGACCGAGCGCGCCCTGCGCGAGCGCCATGAGGCTTAAAGTGCCCCCCTCGCCCTTATTATCCGCCCGCAACATGATCACCACATATTTGAGCGTGACGATGATCGTAAGCGCCCACAAGATCAAGGATACCACGCCGAATATAACGGGTTCATTGATGCCCCCGCCACCGGATGCGGCCTTTACCGATTCCTTGAGGGCATAAAGAGGACTCGTTCCAATATCGCCATAGACCACCCCAATCGAGCCAATCATCAGCGTGATGAAACTGGGCTTGGCGTGTGTACCAGACTGTGACGACATGATTGCGCGCTCCCTCTTGCCCCCAAGCCAGACCATTGACGGGCGGCGGAGCGATCAGGGATTTGACGTAAGGATTCCATGCCGAAGATGGGTGGCCGGTATAAGGATTCCATAAAGATGACCGACGCCTGGTACTTCTGACGTGGTCAGATGCGTAAAGCGGCTGGAATTATCCGGCTCGTCCGATTAGAACCGCGTCTAAATGAGGACGGCTTACTCCGCATGACCGATAATTTTAGACCCTTCCGATCATTGCCGTTTTTGATCCTGCGGCTTGGTGCATCTTTATTGCTGGTGATCGCCGCCATTGGTGCCTGCGGAATTCTAAAGGAGCATTTGCCACAACCCTATCTGCCATTGGTTTTTCTTGTGGCTGTTGTTGTATCCGCCGCCGCCTTTGGATTGGGTGCCGGAATAACCGCCGCTTTCGCATCCTTTTTTGCCTATAATTTTTTCTTTATTCCGCCGACCTATACGTTGGCTGTTGCTGATCCGCGTGAATTTGTTGCGCTCGTTGCTTTTCTTCTGGTCGCTTTGCTCACCGGCGGCCTTGCGGGACGTCTTAAGGAAAATGCCGCCGCTGCCGAACATCGTGCGCGGCTCATCCAATCGCTTTATGATTATTCGGGACAATTGGCCGGCACCGCATCGCTCGATGAGGCGCGAACCCTCGTATGCCAAAAGATTGAGACCATGCTCAATTGCCGCGTAGCTCTCATCTTACGTGGCGATACCACCACAGGCGTCGAGCAATCGTCTGCAATCGGCACTCTGGCACTTGAGTCAATCAATACTGCTAAAATGGATGAATGCCTGAAACGCACACGCAGCGTGAGTGATCACATCACAGGACCACAAAAAATTATTCGTGACTATTATCCTCTACCGGGCACCAAAGATGCCATTGGTGTTGTCGTGACCGAACGTATCAGCATAAGGGACTGGTCCGAAATTGAAAGCCACGCCTTGCAATCCGTGATCAAACAAGCCGGCATTGCGATTGAACGGCTCGAATATGCCAGACAAACCGAACACGCGATATTGCAAGCGGATCAAGAACGTTTGCGGTCTGCCATACTCTCCTCCCTCTCCCATGATTTGCGCACGCCTCTCGCTTCGATTTTGGGCTCTGCAACCGCGCTACGCCAGCTCGGTCGGGACATGACAGAAGACGACCGCGACGATCTACTCATAGCAATTGAAGAGGAAGCCTTAAGGCTGAATTTATTTGTCAGCAATCTCTTGGCGATGACACGGCTTGAAACCGGCGCAATCGATTTGAAAAGCAATCATGTTGATTGCGCCGAACGCCTCAACGCCGCGGTTGAACGCGCGAGACGCAATTTCCCTCAAGCGCAATTTCGTCTCTTGATTGCGGAAGATCTCGGTGATATTCGCGGCGACGCGGTGTTACTGGAACAGGTGATTTTCAATTTGCTCGACAATGCGATTAAATTTGGGGGAAGCACCCATCCCGTGACCATTAGGTTGATCCGCAATGGAGAGCGTATTCGATTAGCGGTTGAAGATGAAGGACCTGGTATTGCACCCACAACGCTTGAACAAATTTTCGAAAAATTCTACCGCGACCAGACTCGTACGCAAAAAGTAAGCGGCTTTGGTCTCGGGCTCGCCATTGGGCGGGGTGTGGTTTCAGCCATGGGCGGTACGTTGCATGCCGAAAGTCCGATCAGCGAGGGTAAAGGCGCGCGCTTTGTTTTGGAATTACCAATGGCTGAAGCGTGACATTGACCGGGAGTTATCTCTTTGATCACCAGTGATCCCCTAATTCTCATTATTGATGATGAGCCACAAATTCAGCGCTTTCTGAAACCCAGCCTAACGGCGGCGGGTTATCGCGTGACGGCCGCGCTCGATGGAGCATCCGCCCTTAAACTTATGGGGGACCATGAATTTGATCTTCTTCTCGTTGATCTTGGTTTGCCCGACACGGATGGAAAAGATTTGATCCGCACCATCCGCCAAAAGCGGTCAACACCCATGATTGTTCTTTCCGCGCGCGAAGACGAAATGGAAAAAATAGAGGCGCTTGATGCTGGCGCCGATGATTTTGTCAACAAGCCCTTCTCAATCGGCGAATTGCTGGCGCGCATGCGTGCCGCCATGAGGCGCGGTCATAGCGAACCCACGATCCAGACGCGGTTTGATCTTGGCGATGTGACAATTGATACAACCCGCCACCAGGTGATGAAGTCTGGATCATTGGTTCACCTTACACCGAAAGAATTTGACTTGCTTGTCGCCTTGGCAAGACATAGCGGCCGTGTGGTGACCCATCGCCATATTCTCAAAACCGTGTGGGGCCCTGCCCATGTTGAGGACACGC
>CANGPA010000072.1 GCA_947455645.1 Hyphomicrobiales bacterium
ATCTCTCTCGAGACCGTTTTCAACTTTCACATCCCAGCCTAGTCGTTCATGAAAGACTTTGGCGCGGATGTTAAACATACGATTGGTCAAATAATTGTATTTTGATTGGTCATTTCCGTTGACGAGAATAATCATTTTTCGCTCCCGAATAAGGTTTCAGGAACTTCATGCTAGCGGAATTTAATTTTCTGCCGACTGGCACATGTCACGGTTACGCATAGTAAAGAATCGGTCTATTTTGGAGGGTTGATAATTTGAAATTGAACCGCTTTAGCGACCGCATGTGAGACATTCGCCGCGTTTAGCTTAAAAATTGCGTTTTCAATGTGAAAGCGAACACCACGGCGGGAAATGCCGATAATGGCCGCCGTCTCATCTGACGTCTTGCCGCATGCTGCCCAATAAATACACTCCAACTCCCGCGGCGTAAGTTGATATTCCGATGAGTCCTTCGAGTAGGACCTGATAACCGATTGATGAAAATAAACCGCGAGAGTTTGAAAATCGCGGATATAGCTCCGTTTCATTTTATCCCAATCGTCAGGCCGTGATTCACAGGTCAGGCTGAATAAAGAGACATCACCATTTCGGCCACGAACGGGAATGGACAGCCCCTGATTGCCAAGCCCCGCATCACGACTTTCGCGGAACATTTTTTTGACGCGCGGATGGCTTCGGTCAAATGACGACCAATCCACAGGAATAATTGATCGAAGCCCCTGATGCACCACCGGATCAACGTCAAAATACTCATTTGAACGATAATGCTCGACCCATTCATTTGAATAGGTCACCAGAATGTCAGGTTCGCTTTTTTGAAAGTTACCGATATTGAAACCCATAAAAGCAAGGCTTTTCAAATCATACCGGTCCATGGCATCGCGTAAGACGCGCTTAAAGTCGAGCTGATTATGCGTCGTTTCGATACGATCGACCATTTTTGAGAAAAGATCATCATGGTCTTCGCGTTTATCAGGTGCTGATGTCATAGCGATCAAAATCCGTTCTGAAGACGGCCCTCCACAACGAAAAATATTATGATCTTATAAGTATATACCCTAACGTCACTTTTGATAAAGGCAAATCATTCCTCTATGAGTGGAATGAAAATCCTTCTCAATTTAAACTTAAAGTTGAAATTTTAAATTTATTCACTCAGAAATTGAGTGCGACGAGACGTCGATCTCATAACCATATTCTGCCGCCGAACTTTCAAGCCAATGCAGGAGATCGCGCCCCATACTGCGGAAGACAGCGAGGCGATAGGTCGGCGTGTCGTTGGTTTGCCAGAGTGTGATCCAGAATTGCACGGCGAAGCTTGTGGCCGCGTCGCCTGCTTTGAAGGCAACGGGATCAAGATCAATCATCACGCCCTTGGCGAGGGCCACGCGGGCTTTGTGGCCGGAGATTTCGACGATAGCACGTGCGTCGGATTGGTCGACGATTGCTGCAAGCGACGAAGCTGCTTCTTCAAGACGCGCAATAAGATCATGCTCGGCCGCGCCTTCCCCGGTCACAAGCCATTTGCCGGGACCAACGCTCACAAACGTCACGCCATCTTTCGACGCGGATTTATTGGCTGCTGGCAGAGCAACGCCGAAAGCCTTTTCAATGGCTTGAGCGAGCGCGGCTTTCTGCCCTTTGAAGGTCGTGAGTTCAACAAGAGCACATGCCGTGACTTCGCGGAGCGTGACGCCGATTTTGCCTTCTGCGCCATGATGACCGGCGTGCAGGAAAGGCGCAAGCGCGGAGCGGGGTGAGAGTGAGAGATCAGCCACGGAGACGCTCCCCTTGTGGATCAAAGAAGACAGGATCACAAATTTCGACTTCAAATTCCGTGCCGCGCACGAAATCGACCGCACGAATTGTATCGCCAATTCGCTCACGTCCGCGTTTCACAATGCCAAGCCCGATCCAGCTTTTTAGCATCGGCGAATAGGCGACTGACATCATATGGCCGAGATCATTTTCGAGTGACGGTTTCGCACCCTTGTCGAGGAAATGCGCGCCGCCAGTGAGTTTTGATTTCGGATTCTTAGGCTTCAAACCAACAAAAATCGGCCGGTCTGGATAGAGCATTGCCGGACGCTCGGACATATGTTTGCCGATGCAGTCTTTCTTTTGCGAGACCATTTTGATGAGGCCGAGATCGCGCGGCGTCGTTTGGCCGTTCAATTCCCCACCTGCAACATGGCCTTTTTCAATGCGCATGGTGGAGAGCGCTTCAAGACCGTAAGGGGTGATGCCGAACTCTTCACCCGCTTTCATGATCGCGCGGATGAGTGCATCGCCATAGCGGTTTGGCACGCCGATTTCATAAGCGAGCTCGCCCGAAAACGAAATGCGGAAGAGCCGTGCCGGTATGCCGTTGCAAATCGTGATCGCGCCGCACGCCATATAGGGGAAGGCCTCGTTTGAAATGTCATGCCGGGCATCAACGAGTTTCTTCAGCACATCACGTGCATGCGGACCCGCGATTGAATATTGCGCCCATTGTTCGGTAACGGACGTGAAGGCGATATCAAGCTCGGGCCAAAGCACTTGATGGCAGAATTCGAGATGCGCCATCACTTTGCCCGCACCGGCTGTTGTCGTCGTCATCAGCCAACGGTTCTCGCTCAAGCGCGCGGTCGTGCCGTCATCTTGCACGAAGCCGTCTTCCCGCATCATCAATCCGTAACGCACTTTGCCGACGGGAAGCGTCGAGAAAGTTCCAGTATAAACGCGATCCAAAAATGTGCCGACATCCTTGCCTTGCAGATCGATCTTGCCGAGCGTCGAGACATCACACACGCCAACTTTTGAGCGTGTGATCTCGACTTCGCGGATCATCGCATCAAGCCAGCTTTCGTTTTTCGTCTTCGGAAAATATTGCGCGCGGAGCCAGAGCCCCGTCTCCATAAAGACCGCACCTTGTTCTTCCGCCCATTGATGGGACGGCGTCAAACGTGTCGGGCGGAAACCCTTATGCACATGATGGCCGGCAAGCGCGCCAAGCGCGACTGGCGTATAAGGTGGACGGAAAATGGTCGTGCCGACTTCAGCCATCGAGCGACCCGAGGCTTCACCCAAAATCGCAAGGCCTGAGATGTTTGATGTCTTGCCTTGGTCCGTCGCCATGCCGAGCGTCGTGTAACGTTTCATATGTTCGACAGAGCGGAAACCTTCGCGGTTCGCGAGTTCGATATCCGTATCCGTCACGTCGTGCTGGAAATCGACGAAGCATTTGCCTTTGCTCGTCTTCACCCGCCAGAGTGGCGTGTGCGCTAGACTTTCTGGATCGGTATCCGGCATTGCAATCGCAGGCGCTTTGAAACCGAGATCGTCAACCGCTGATGCACCAAGACGGAACCCATCGGCGAGCGTGTCCTTCAAGCCGAAATGGCCTTGTGCAGCGCCTGCAACACTCAAACCTGCTGGCAGATTGCCCGGTAAGAATGCATTTATCTTGTCATCCCATACCGGGCGTCCGCCCTGATGGCAGGTGAGATGCACGGCCGGGTTCCAGCCATTCGACATCGCAACGCCATCGCAATCGAGAATGCGGGTTGATCCGTCTGCAAGTTCAATCTCAACGCTTTGCACCTGTTTATTGCCAAGCGTGCGCAAAATCTTTGCGCCTTTGAAATGCGGAATATCATGCGCCGCAGAAATCGTCGCATCGGCTCGTGTATCGATAATCGCTTGCACGGATGCGCCTGCTGCAATGAGATCATGCGCGGTTGCGTAGCCTTCATCGCTCGACGTGAAGATCGCTACGCGCTTCGTCGGCACGACTGCATATCGATTGATATAAGTGCGCATCGCCGAGCCAAGCATCACACCCGGGCGATCATTATTGCCAAACACATGCGGCCGCTCGATGGCACCCGCTGCGAGCACCGCACGCTTCGCGTAAATACGATAGGCGCGTTGGCGTGGCTCATGCGCGGGCGGCGTTGCGACGTGATCATTTACACGCTCAAGCGCACCATAAACGCCGTGATCATACACGCCGAAAATGGTCGTGCGCGGCATGATGCGCACATTCGGAAGGGATACGAGTTCCGCTTCCGTCGCCTTCACCCAATCAAGCCCAGACTGATTGCCGATGATGCGTTTGTCCGACAACAAACGCCCGCCGAGCATTGGGCCTTCATCCGCCAAGATCACACGCGCGCCGGATCGTGCGGCCGCAAGTGCAGCGGCAAGGCCCGCAGAGCCTGCGCCGATCACAAGCAGATCGCAATGCGCGAAGGCTTTCTCATAAATGTCCGGATCATCACCAACGGGCGGCTTACCAAGGCCTGCCGCGCGGCGGATGAGCGGCTCGTACACCTTCTCCCAGAAGGATGCAGGCCACATAAAGGTTTTATAATAGAAGCCTGCTGCGAAGAAGGGCGAGAGCAGCGAATTGACTGCACCCAAATCAAACGCGAGCGAAGGCCAGCGGTTCTGGCTTTGTGCAATCAATCCATCATAGAGTTCGGCAACAGTCGCGCGCACATTCGGCTCATGCCGCGCACCTGCACGCAGTCCGACAAGCGCATTCGGTTCTTCCGATCCGGCGGTGAGAATGCCGCGCGGACGATGATATTTGAAGGAACGCGCAACAAGTTGCACATCATTGGCAAGAAGAGCTGAAGCGAGCGTGTCGCCCGCATAGCCCTTATAGGTTTTGCCATCGAATGTGAATGAGAGCGGCTTTGAGCGGTCAATCAGACCGCCTTTTGCGAGACGATGCGACTGGCTCATTGCGCAGCCTCCTTCGTGAGAGGTGACGCGAATTCCGAGCCGGTGATCTCATGCGTCAGTGTGTTGCGTGTCACAGTAATCCAGGAGCGGCAGCCATTGGCATGCAACCATAATTCTTTCGTCACACCGGCTTTATTGTCGCGGATATGAACATAATCGTGAAATTGCTTTTGCGCGTCCGGCGCATTGGGGTCAGGCCGTTTCAATCCGGCTTGGCCGAGAAAGGAAAATTCTTGAGAGTCGCGTGAGCCGCAGAACGGGCAGGGGATACGCATGATGTCCGTTCCTTCTCAATGCAAATTTGGTTGCGCGCCGGTACCGGCTTCGTCAATGACGTAACCGGTTTCGAAGCGATTGAGTTTCAACGCTGTCGCAACAGGATGCGATTCATCAGTCGCCATGAGATGCGCGAGGCAATAGCCCGATGCTGGCGTGGCTTTAAAGCCGCCATAGCACCAGCCGCAATTGATATAGAGGCCATCAATGCCGGTCTTGTCGATGATAGGGGAACCATCCATCGACATATCCATAATGCCGCCCCAGTGACGCAAGAGTTTCACGCGGCTGATCGACGGCATGATCGCCATGGCTTCTTCGATTGTATCTTCAACGCCCGGCAAATTGCCGCGCGCCGCATAGGATGTGTAGTAGTCAAGCGACGCGCCGAACACGAGTCCGCCTTTGTCCGATTGGCTGATATAGAAATGTCCTGCACCGAATGTCACAACACACGGGATCAGCGGCTTGATCGCTTCTGAAACGAATGCCTGCAACACATAGGATTCAATCGGCAGACGAAGCCCCGCCGTTTCCGCAATGCGTGTTGTATTGCCCGCCGCAACAATGCCGACTTTCTTCGCCTTGATAAAACCGCGCGATGTTTCAACGCCTGTGACTTTACCATTCTCGACGCGGATCTGTTTGGCTTCCGTGTTCTGCAAAATATCGACGCCACGGGAATCGGCGCCGCGTGCAAAACCCCATGCCACCGCATCATGCCGCGCCGTGCCGCCACGCCATTGCATCAAGCCGCCATGAATGGGGAAGCGCGCATTGTCGAAATCCATAAACGGTACGATTTCGTGCACCTGTTCGCGGTTCAACAAATCCGCGCGCACGCCATGCATCATCATCGCATTGCCGCGCCGCGCATAATCATCGCGCTGGCTGTCGGAATGATAGAGGTTCAACACGCCGCGCTGCGACATCATCGCATTGTAATTGAAATCTTGCTCGAGCCCTTCCCACAGCTTCAGGGAATGTTCGTAGAAGGGGATGTTGCCCGGTTCCTGATAATTCGAACGCACAATCGTCGTGTTGCGGCCGACGGAGCCGGAGCCGAGATAGTTTTTATCGATCACCGCGATATTCGTGTAGCCATGGTTCTTGGCGAGGTAATAGGCCGTTGCCAGACCATGCCCGCCGCCGCCGATGATGAGCATGTCATATTCCGCTTTGGGCTCGGGATAGCGCCATACGGGTTTCCAGTCCTTCTGGCCCTTGAAAGCTTGCTCGACGATGCTGAAGACGGAATAGCGCATAAGACCCTGCCTCTATGTGTCTCGAACCCTTTGGCGTTCAAAACCACTTTACGATGATCGGTCGCCATCTTCGGCAATATGGCCTTCGCTTCAAGGGGGCGCGGCGGCGCATTTTTGGCGGTCCCCATCCGTTTTTGTCATTTTGACCGGTTTTGAGCCCATCCGATTGGTGGTTGTCCCCGTAAAACTGGTCTCGATCACGTTGCGCCGATGGCAAGAGGGACTAGAAGCCTCATCATCGATCCGTTTAAGGAGTTTTTGGTTCATGGCTCAGATTGCATTTGCGGAACTCACGGTCCGCGACATCCTGACGCTCGCGATTTCCAATGAGGAAGAGGATTCGCGCATCTATCAAAGCTTTGCGGATCAGCTGCGCGAACCCTATCCGCATTCGGCCAAAGTGTTCGATGTCATGGCTGAGGAAGAGCGCAGCCATCGTGACATGCTCTATGGCCTCTATAAAACCCGTTTCGGTGATCATCTCTCGCCCATCAGGCGCGAGGATGTGAAAGGCTTTTTGAAGCGTCGTCCCGTTTGGCTCACCAAAAATCTCGGCATCGACAAAATGCGCCAAGAAGCCGAGATCATGGAAATGCAAGCCGCCAATTTTTACGAGAAGGCGGCTGATCGCGTGCTTGATGTCGATGTGCGCGCGATGTTGCTCAATCTTGCTGAAATCGAGCGCGGTCATGAAAAGAAGGCGGGCGAGCTGATTGAAGCCACCGTCGTGGGCGAAGCGGCTGATGAAGAAGCGGCAACAAAAAAGCGCATGTTCGTGTTGCAATATGTTCAGCCTGGACTTGCAGGTCTTATGGACGGCTCGGTTTCAACCTTGGCACCGGTCTTTGCCGCCGCTTTTGCAACACACAGCAATTGGTCAACATTTCTTGTCGGTATGGCCGCATCTGTGGGCGCAGGTATTTCCATGGGCTTTGCCGAAGCGCTCTCCGATGATGGCTCGCTGACCGGGCGCGGGTCGCCGTGGCTGCGTGGCGGCATCTGCGGACTCATGACCACAATTGGCGGCATTGGGCACACGATCCCTTATCTCGTGCCCGATTCGGTCTCCAATGCATTTTTGGTCGCAACGGGCATTGCCACGGCCATTGTCTTGCTTGAGCTTTGGGCCATTGCGTGGATTCGTGCGAAATATATGGATACGCCCTTCCTTCAGGCCGCTTTTCAGGTGGTTGCGGGCGGCGTTCTTGTGTTTCTCACTGGCATCTTCATCGGTAGCGCTTGACGCGGTGATCCGTCACAGGCACTGAAGGCGCATGTTCCGGCTCGTCCATATGTCGGACGTGCATCTTGGTCCTCTGCCCGAACCGCGCGTCATCGACCTCATCGGCAAGCGTCTTTTTGGCTATGTGAATTGGGTCGGTAAACGGCGCGCTTTGCATGACATGGGCGTGCTGTCGCGCATCGTCGACGATATCAAAGCGCAATCCCCCGATCACATCGCCTGCGCGGGTGACCTTGTAAACATCGCTCTTCCGGAAGAATTTATTGCGGCAACCCGCTTCATGGAAACGCTGGGTGATCCCGCGCGGGTCAGCCTCGTGCCGGGCAATCATGATGCTTATGTGGGGTCTTCTCCGGCTGAAATCGAAAAAAACTGGAGCCGATGGATGACCTCCGACTCCGGTCGGTTTGAGGGCTTTCCTTATGTGCGCATGATGGGGCCGATTGCTCTCGTGGGTTTGAATTCAGGCGTGCCCACATCACCCTTCATGGCGACGGGATGGATGGGTGAAAAGCAACGCGATGATTTTGCGCGCGTGATGGCGTTCCTAAAGAGTCAGGGTCTTGCGCGTGTGGTGATGATTCATCACCCGCCCTATCAAGGCGGCGCTACATTCGGCCGCACGCTCACCGATGCGGCGCGCTTTGAAAAAATTATAAAAGAGACCGGTGCCGAACTCATTCTTCACGGTCACAATCATGTGGCGTCTATTGCCCATATCCAAGGACCTGATGGGCGTGTTCCCGTCATCGGTGCGCCTTCAGCGTCAGCTGCGCGGGGAAGCGCTTCACATCGCGCCGGCTATCACGTGTTTGATTTTGAGCGCACAGAAACGGGCATTCGGATTACGGGCCAAACGCGCGGCCTATTGGAATCGGGCGAAATCGGACCGGTCGGCACACTCGCTCTGGTCGGTTAACTAAGTCAGCAGATCATAAAGGGAATGGATGCGTTCAGCGTCCGCCTAACAATGTGGTCAGGTGCGCGATTGCGGGCAGCACAACGCTCTCCCAATTAAAATAAACATAAAAGCCGATCAGGCCTAACGCTAGTCCAATCAGAAACGCACCAAAGGAAGCGCCCGGTTGCGGGCGAATGATTTCAGTCACTACCGGCATTGCGGTAATCGACGAAGTCTGTGTTTCAAGCTCCAATGGTTTGTTATCGGCCTGAGGCGCATCAAAATTTAACGCGGCGGCGATGGTCCGCTCACGTTCCACAATGCGGCGGCCAAAATAATTCGTCACCGCCTCTGCCATAATGGCTACGTCTTCGCTTTCGCCTAAGAGTTTGCGGCCATCGGGCGTATCCATCAGGAAGCGATAGGTTCGCCGATCGCGACTCATTTCCACAAAGGCGATCATGTCGGCATAAAAACGAGGGCGATCACCGGGCACGAGCCCGTGATCAAACAAATCCGCTTCGCGCGGAAGGGCCGATAATATCGGCGTCAGCGCGTCCCGCAGCGCTTCAAGTTTTGTTTGCTCGGCCATACGCAAATCATGCACGGCGCCCGAGCGCTCGGCCACTTCAAGGCGCGCGCGGCGCACCGCTTCCATCAATTCCGCTTCGCCCTGAGGCCGGTCGAGTTCATTGCGCGGTGCGGACATGAGAGGCGTGTTCCTAAATCGGTCATCGAAGAGGTCGATAAATTACGTCATGGAGGGGGAGGGGTCAAAGATTTCAGATCAACACGGGTCGATTTCGGGGGATGGCGCGGTCAAATGCCGCGTATCAGTCGAATCGGGATGTTTTTTACTTGGTCCTTTGTCGGCGAACCCTTAAATTCCGAATTCAGAGACTCCTCTCCCCTTCCAACCCTTCGTGTGAACCGCTCCATGACCTCGTTCGCCACTTTGCTTTCGTCCGGCCGTCCCCTTGTCGCCGATGGCGCAACCGGCACCAATCTCTTTGAAATGGGCCTTGTCGCCGGCGAAGCGCCTGAGATCTGGAACATCGACGAGCCGGACCGGATCAAGGCGCTGCATCAAGGCTTTGTCGATGCGGGTGCGGATATCATTCTCACAAACAGTTTCGGCGGCAATGCGCGCCGGTTGATCCTGCACAATATGCAAGATCGCGCGCGCGAGATTAACAAGCTCGCCGCATCGCATGCGCGCGCGGTGGCTGACAAAGCGGGCCGTCCCGTTGTGGTCGCGGGTTCAGTAGGCCCCACGGGTGATCTCTTTGCGCCGCTTGGTCCTTTGACTGAAGCGGAAGCGGTTGAAGTGTTTGTTGATCAGATGCTCGGCCTCAAAGACGGCGGCGCCGATGTGATGTGGATTGAAACCATGTCATCCTTGGAAGAAATTCGTGCCGCTGCTCATGCGGCTATCCGCGTCGGCATGCCCTACACATTCACGGCAAGCTTTGACACCGCAGGTCGTACGATGATGGGCATCACGCCCGAAGGTCTTGTTGAATTTGCGGCATCGCTTGATCCGAAGCCTTTGGCGATTGGTGCCAATTGCGGTGTTGGTGCGTCTGATCTTGTCATGAGCATTCTCGGCATGACGGCGAAAGAAGCAGGTATTCCGATTATCGCAAAAGCCAATGCCGGCATTCCGCATTTCGTGGGTGATGTGATCCATTATTCCGGTACGCCGGAACTGATGAGCGATTACGCCTGTCTTGCGGTTGATTCCGGTGCGGCGATCATTGGCGGTTGCTGTGGTACGAGCTTCAAACATTTGGCGTCGATCAGCAAAGCCGTACATGAGCATCACAAAGCCGCGCGCCCTGTTGAAGCGGTTGTCATTGAGAAGCTTGGCCCCTTGCAAGCACCGCCTTCCAAAAATGATGGCGGCGGTGAACGTCGCGCGCGTCGTCGGCATTGACCCTTAACACTCA
>CANGPA010000073.1 GCA_947455645.1 Hyphomicrobiales bacterium
AAGAGAATTTCATGTCTGATCTCCCCTCCAGAACCGTGCGCGCCTCTCCCAAGGTTTGATCATACCCGCTTCAATGAGCATGACGATACTCATAAAACTCAATGAATAAACAAGGATGCGAGAAAGATCGAATTGTCCAAAGTAAAGATTGATTTGAAAGCCGACGCCGCTACTGCGACCGATTAACTCAACAATCAAAACAATTTTCCAGATAAGTGCCAAACCGCTTCGAAATGCGGTTGCCAAATAGGGCTCTAACTGTGGCCAATAAAACGACTTAAATTTTTTCCAGCCTGTTATGTGATAGATTTGAGCGACGTCATCAAGATCACGATCAAGGGCGCGGGTGCCCTCACGCATAATGATGGTCGTGTTTGGAATTTTATTCAGGGCAACGGCGGTAACGGTAGCCACTTCGTTGAGGCCAAGCCAAAGATAGCAAAATACGATGACGACGAGCGCCGGAATGTTTAGCGCCAGAATGAGCCAGGGATCAAAAAAAAGATTAGCTTTGGCGTTGCGACCGAGGGCAATACCAAGCGCTGTCCCTATTGTTATAGCGAGGATAAAGGCACCGATCACACGAAGAAATGTTGCACCTAAATGATGCAGCAAGGCGCCGGATGAAAGTTCTTTTATGAAGACGGAAAACACATCTGTGGGCATAGGAAGGTAGCGGCTATTCAGCACCGCTGCGAGGCCTGCCCACAGCGTCAATAGAACAAGCACTGAGTAGAGTGGAGTTATAAATCTGGCTAACATGATGGGAGATTAACCCGAATTTGAACTTCAAAACAGGTCTTAATCGTCTGCAAATGTGCCTTCAGCAAGGATTGCTGTGTCACCTACGAGGTTTCTTCCCCCAAATGCTGTCAATAGGGCGTAGAGGCGAAGCGCTGCGGCGCGATCGATTGATTTTGGCTCTGGGATCCCCGCGCGGAATCCCTCTTTTAAAGCGTTAAATTCCCGATCACTTTTTACGTTCATAAGGGGACGCAAACGCTGCCACTCTTCATCATCGCTGCTGAGTAGAGCTTTGGCCTCAAGGGAAGCGGCCGCAAGTTTTGCCGCGGCGTTTTCATGCGTCTTTGACCAGTTTTGTGAAAAGACGTAGCCCAAGAGAGGCGTTTCGGCGTCAAGCCCAAGTGAATGTGCTGCGTCTGCAACAGAGACGATTTCACGCGCACCCGTTGATTTAAGGATCGCTGCATAATTCCAAAACGTAACAAGCGCATCTATGGAATTTGTTTGAAATTGTTCATTGAGCAGGAGCGGCGCGGCAAAGACGGGTTCTGCGTCTTTGCTCAGATCTAAATCTAGCTCTTTCTTTGCCAAAGCGCAGAGTAAAATCCAACTTTTGTCAGTCGGTCCACCCGCAACACCAATTTTTTTACCTTTTAGATCAGACAACGTTTTTACTGGTGAATCTGCTTGAACAAGAATTGAACCCACTTGCCGGGAAAAAGGGAAGAATGTGTAATCAGCGCCCTGACTCCGTTGACGCGAGACCCATAACCAATCGGTCACAATCACGTCCGCTTCACCACCTGCGAGCATGACATCGGCACTTTGCTTACCCGCAACGGGAATGACGGACAGTGTGATGCCGTGCTTCTTGTCAAATCCGTGATGAATTATGGTGTCGAGTTCCCAAGATACGGTTCCCAATTTCAACGCCGCAACACGTACGATAGTTTCAGCCTTCGCGAATTTAACGGAAGACAAGACGCCAAGCGCACTTCCTACAAAAAGGAGTTGGCGACGATTCAACATTAGGATGATCTAAACGGAATTTGAGCGTTGAGAGCTCTGTTCATCACATTACCCGACGACCCGCCAAATAACATCGCCGACATCGTCAGCGACGAGAATACCTCCGCCGGGAGCGAGCGCGATACCAACCGGACGACCATAGGAAGACCGTTCATCAGGCGAGAGAAAGCCCCATAGAATATCGCGTGGTCGGCCCGATGGCTTTCCGTTGCTGAAGGGTACAAACACGACGCGATAACCCGATAGAGTGCTGCGGTTCCAGGATCCATGTTGGCCAATTGCCATACCTTCCTCAAATCCTGGTAGTGTGCCCTTAGGCAGCCAGCACAAACCAAGAGATGCTGTATGGCCGCCCAAGGCATAGTCTGGACGAAGTGCTTTAGCGACAAGTTCTGGATCTTGTGGCACGCGTTCGTCGACCGTTTGGCCCCAATAACAGAAGGGCCATCCATAGAATCCACCTTCTTTGACTTCCGTCAGATAATCCGGTGGCGTTTCGTCACCAATACCGTCGCGTTCATTAACAACAGTCCAAAGCGCATTTGTCGTTGGCTCCCAAGCGAGCCCAACAGGGTTACGCAGTCCGCCGGCGAAAATACGCGACTGCCTATTTTGAAGTTCCACCTCGTAAATGCACGCGCGTCCTTCCTCAACCGCCATACCTTGTTCTGCAATATTCGATAAGGAGCCGACGCCCACATAGATTTTGCTTTTATCGGGGCTTAACAAAAGACTTCTCGTCCAATGCCCGCCGGGCTTAAAGGTGGCAAGCTTTTGACCTGAACCTTGAAGCTGTGTTGCATCCGTCTTGTAATCGAAGGCTAACAGAGCATCAGTATTGCCCACATAGAAAATGTCATTATGAAGCGCCATGCCAAAAGGTTGATTTTGGTTTTCGATAAATGCGAAACGTTCTTCAGCGACGCCGTCGCGATTACGATCACGCAAGAGGGTTATGCGGTTGGGGCTGTCGCCAATGGCGGCGGCACGACGCATCGTGCTTTGCATCGCGTAATCGAAGACTGATGATATGCCGCCGGGTACAAACAGAGCTTCGGCTACGGCCACGTCACCATTCGGCAAAACTTCGATCCAGCGGGGATGTTTGAGTCCGGTCGCAAAGGCATTGACCTTTAACCCGGGAGCGGCTGTGGGAAGATGTCCCGGTGCCCAACCCTTGGCCGTTGGCATTTTCAATGTCGGTAGTGCACCTTGCGATCGAGGCGCGGGGATTGCCGGTGCCTGTCCGATGGCTTGAGAGGGTTGCGGAGTTGTTGCGCGCCGCCATATGATCATCAACGAACCAATTAAAGCAACAAATCGCGCAAAAAGAGCTGAAAACGACATAATGGCCTCATGAAATAATGATCATGTGGTATACTGCCCATGTTTTGCAGATGCAAATTCGATAGGCATGCCGACGGTAGATGGCGCCTAAAAGCGGGCGGCGTGTCTTCAGTGTGGGAGGTTGAGATTGATGATGAAAAGCTATCTTTCAGGATCCTTTATCGCTCCAATCATTCTTGCAATTTTGATGCTCCAATTTGCAAGTGCAGCCTCCTCAAAAACGGATTCCAAATTAACCGGCTCGGTAACAATTGAGGCGCCGACATGTGGGAATCAACCGCAATTTGGCAAGGGGTGCGCGATCGAAAGCCGCCCTGCAAGTAACATAAATCTGCATTTTTCTAATTTGAAAACGGGTGCCCAATTCGAAACCCGAACCGATCAGCTCGGTCTATTTAATACAGAACTTCCCTCTGGGACTTATATGATATCGATCGATGGTAATCCACTACTTCATTCATTATCCGAATCGCAAATCGAAATTCGGGAAGGCGTGATCAATCAAACTCGTCTTACGATTATCGAGAACATTCAATAATGGTATAATTGCTAAATGATGCGCTTTGATTAATAGCAACGCATCGCATCGATGCTATTGATTGCTGAATCCTGTTTTTTCTCATTTAGTTTTTCTTAATCTAGGCGGAAGTGGATTTACGCCAATTTCTCCAGCTCGCCTGATCATGATATTTTTGCGAGCGCTTTGGATTTGTTGTCCAGCTTGATTGATTGTGTTTGTGGATACTTCGACGATCTTTAAAGGGCCTGCTTTGGCTTTCGATCCTGAAGTTCGAGCATAAGTGCCCTTATCCACAAAGCCAGCGTCTAAGTAAGCAGAGGCTGAGCTGTCTTTTTCGTAACAAAGTTCAATAATGGCAGCTCGTGAACCAGTGATTGTAAAGTTATCTTGAAACCATGTGCCCGATCCTACGTCGTTTCCAGAGTAACCTTTCACGAACGAGCCGTTGAAATAAAAATCCAAATAGTCGTATCCAGTTTCGGATGATGGTGACCAGATGATGGAAAGGCTTCCTGGTGCCTGAATGGTCGTATAAATGCATGAATATCCACTGTCACTCGTTTGACCGCTTCTTGCCGCGGACGACCCACTTGCTCCAGATATATAGGCAGTCTGACTGAAGAACGCAGCATTACTGTATTCGGTGCTCCAAGTTAGACTGCTATCAAGCGCGCAACTGATACTGCTGCAACTGGACACCGTAAACGTGGCAGTTACGGATTGGGCGGCCGACATCGTCACAACGCAGGTCGTGGTTGAGCTGGAACAAGCGCCGCTCCAGCCCGTAAAGGTCGAACTCGAATCGGCTGTAGCGGTCAATGTCACGGATGTGCCGGATGTATAGGTATTCGTGCAAGTTGACGGGCAGGTTGTATTTGAGCCTGACGAGAAGGCTACCGAGCCCGAGCCCGTTCCAGCCTTTGTATAAGTCAGCGTGTAGGACGGTGCAGTGTTGAATGTGGCAGTCACGGCTTTTGCGGCCGACATCGTTACGATGCAGGTCGTGGATGAACCGGAACAAGCGCCGCTCCAGCTCGCAAAGGCCGAGCCTGCGCCTGCAGTTGCGGTCAGCGTCACCGATGTGCCGGATGTATAGGTGTTCGTACAAGTTGATGAGCAGGTTGTGTTGGAGCCTGACGAGAAAGCCACCGAGCCGGAGCCCGTTCCCGCCTTTGTATAACTCAGCACATAGGTTGGCAGCGCAGTGAATGTCGCCGTCACGGATTGAGCCTTAGACATTGTCACAACGCAGGTCGTGGATGTACCGGAACAAGCGCCGCTCCAGCCCGCAAATGTCGAACTCGAATCGGTCGTTGCAGTCAGCGTTACCGACGTGCCGGATGTATAGGTGTTCGTACAAGTTGCTGAGCAGGTTGTGTTGGAGCCTGACGAGAAAGCCACCGAGCCGGAGCCCGTTCCCGCCTTTGTATAACTCAGCACATAGGTTGGCAGCGCAGTGAATGTTGCTGTTACGGCTTTTGCTGCCGACATCTTCACAATGCAAGTCGTGGATGTGCCGGAACATGCACCGCTCCAGCCCGCAAAGGTCGAACTCGAATCGGTTGTTGCGGTCAGCGTTACCGACGTGCCGGTAGCATAGGTATTCGTGCAAGTTGTTGAGCAGGTTGATAGCGTGCCGGCGGGGGAAAAAGCAACATTTCCCGAACCGGTGCCTGATTTCGTGTAAGAAATGTCATAAGTTGTTGGCGAGGTAGAAACTGTTGTTTTAAACATTCCTCGACCATGGGTGGTCGCGACTAGGGTTGAATTATCGAGCCAGAACAATTCCTGTGTTGAGACGTTTGCGGGCCCGTCATTTGTGGTGCTCCATGTCGTGCCACCATCTTCACTCGTGAAGACACCTACTTCAGTACCGATATAGATATAATTGGAATTTGTTGGATTTGTTTGAATCGAGTAAACAGGCGTCGCAGGTAACGTACCGTGAATATTCGTCCATGACGTGCCGCCATTTGTAGATTTCCAGATATTGCCCGTGTTATAACCGCCATAGCCGACATAGACGATGTTCGCGTTTGTGCGATCGACAAAGATCGACAATACGGCGCGTCCGGTGGGGAGGCCGCTGGCCTTTGAAACAAATGATCCCGGTGAGCTAAGGGCATTCGTATTATTCAGAAGCGCTCCAGAAACCGTACCGAACCAAACATTCGAGGAGCTCCCTAATGCTATTTTGCTGATATAGTTGCCTGCATACCCGGCTCTTGACCAGGAGGGTGTCGACGCTTTTAGGCTGGTTGTATACCAGAGCGATGTTCCGCCTGCCCACATATTGTTCGGATTGGATTGGTCGATAGCAAAAGGTGCAATGAATAAGGCGTTGTTGCCGTCTCCTGCATCTGTAAGACCTGAAATGATATCCGATGCGCAACATGCACCATTGGTTGATCGGTGTAGCCTTAAATAGACATATTCACCATAAATGTAATTTCCATTGGTCGAATCAATTGCAGACTTACCGCCATCACCGCCACTAAAGACACTCCATGAGGTTCCTGAGCCCGTATAATAGAGGTCTCCATTGTCTTGAGCGCCGCCAACAATACGTCCATTCGTGCCATTATGGCCTGCCCCCCCATAAAATTGGGTGATTCCGAGATTGTTGTTTAGATTAATCCAGTTGGTGCCATATTGAGATAAAGTAGATACGGCGTCGGTCCGATACATGCCGCCATCATTAGCAAAATATATTGTTGTATTGGTCGAACCATTATAGGTCGGCATCGAAGCAATGAAGTGATGGTCGGCATGAGCAGCCGATCCGTATTGGCCGCCATATTGCCAGTTTGAAATTTTTGAGAATGACGCGCCACTATCGGTTGATCGCCAAAGATCAAGCCCGCCAACGATGATTTCCGAATTATTGTTTGGGTTCACCCAAATCGCATTGGCGTACCATCCTTGGCCGCTGAGATGCCCTGTATTGTTTACCGTCGTCCACGTTGCCCCATAATTGGTCGAACGATAGACGGTCCCGTAATTGACGTCGCTGACGGCATAGGCGACACCGCCACTCCCCCAGGCAACTTCCGTTCGTCCTGTCGTTGTCAAATTGGAAGGTGTCCAGCTCAAGCCGCCATTCGAACTGTAGTAGACATAACCACCATAGTAACCTCGACCGGCGAGGGCATAATTGCCATTTGTTGGCAAATATTTGACATCAGCCATCTGTGTGATGGTGAGCACTTTAGTCCAGGATCCTCCCCAATCTGCCGATCGATAAAGGCCCCCTTGGGTGGCGGCTAACAGAGTGCCCGAAGTGGATGGATGAGCAGAGATCCGATTGACGTAATAGAAATCTGCCGATGCGCTAGCCGGATTGGTTGACGATAATTGCGACCACGATCCGCCCCCATCAGTCGATTTAAAAATACCCGCGCCGCGTATAGCGTCGCCATTTCCAAACCCTTCACCGGTCGCCGCATAAAGTGTCGTGGCACCCGATGAATCCATCGCCAGGCTGGTAATCGCCAGATTTGTCATTGAATCTTGGAGAACTGACCATGAGGCGCCGCTGTTTGTACTCTTCCAAATTCCGCCGCCGACGCTCCCAATCCATAAGGTTCCGGCAACCGTTGGGTGGACGAGTATGGATCGAATGCGCCCGCCTTGATTGCCCGGACCGATCCAAGTCCAGTTCGATGATGAAAGGCCGGCGCCACCAAGAAGCGGCGCCGCGGTTGCGCTTTTTGCTCTGCCAACTAGAGCTTTTCGTGCTGCCTGCGCTTCAGCCCAACCGTTGGGTTTTACAGTTCCTTTTTCGTCAGAACTTAATTGCATCCGCCGGTATCTGGCCCATCCGGCCGCATCGGTGCTTTCCTTTTTATCTTCACCCTCAATCATCGCCTCGAGACTGTTGATGTCAATCGACCGCTGAACGGATTCTGGAAAATAGGAGAGAATCCTGCTCCCCGCACGGAAGGCAATCAATTCCGGCGTTATATTCTCTCCCTCGAATAATTTTTTTACGTTGCCTTCGGGAGAAATGAAAAGCAGACTTAAAACGATACAAACACTGATCCAACTAAGGTGTTTCATGTTAGACATAATCACTCAATGCACAAACTCACGGACTTACATTAACTGGCTTTTCTGAGCCTAAATCGACAGTCTCAAAATCGCACTGATTCTGCGATGCTCACGCGACCATTACCTGCAACTACTATGCCTACTCGGCAACCATATTGCTCGGGTTCGATTGACCGGAGAAAGGTCTCTTTGATGCCTAATCCCTTCGCTCATTTCAGATTTGAAATGAAACCGACCGCGACTTTTTGAGGCGGCTGAAATCGTGTAAAGATCCACGCGTCCTTGAATTCGCATTTGAATTAAATTTATTATTTATATGAAAATGATGTTTGATGAAAAGCAAAATATTTATTTGTATAGATGGGCCTAACACAAGTATTAAATAGCTGTTTAAATTCAGGTAGTTGATTGCGGAGTCGCTTTCATTCCAGCGCCAGGAAATATAGCTTAAATTAAACTGGCATAAGTTTTGCTAGAAATGGCGGGATATGGGTCCATTGATGGGACAAAACGCCCCACAAATGAACGTTGGAGAAAGCGAATGGAAACGAAATCGATCGGTGTTGTAGCGCGTGATTCAGTCGCTTTTCGACGTGAATCAACTGTCAAAAGTCAAAAACTGGGCTTATCAAAGTTGAATGCCGACTTTTCACAATTTTTCATGAGTGGTCCTCAAAAGGCGCCGCCGGCGCTTGGACAGCTTGATCTGTCAGATGTCAGCGGTCCCGGTAAGGCGCCGCCGGCGCTTGGACAACTCAACCTTGCAGATATTCTCGGAACGAGGCAGCACTGATCGCACCAGTCGGTATTCTTTCCGTTATGTCTTCAACGGCTGATCGCGGAGTTTTCAATTCTACGTGTGGAGCTGGCCCCGGCTCATAAGGCCTATGTTTTCGAGAGTTTTAGGATTTCGGAGGCAGTGCTTCCGAAATCTTACTTTTGATTCCGATCATGAGCCTCGTAAAACATCTTTTGTGCGTATTGCGCGGCGCTTTCACTCATATGATGGGCGTCAAATTGGACGTAATTGGTCATTCTTGATGCGCATGCGCAGTCCAATACTAACTACCACTCAGCAATTGACCCATCTTCATGACGCCATACGGGCGCACGCCAGCGATGTCCGATTTCAGACATTTGTTTTACCTTATCTTCATCCACATCAATTCCAAGGCCCGGCTTTTGCGGAATTTCGAGATGTCCATCGGCATATGTGAAACGTGCCTCTGGTTTTAAATAGTCAAGAAGATCACTGCCTTGATTGTAATGGATGCCTAGGCTTTGTTCTTGAAGGACTGCATTATGACAAAGTGCATCCACCTGTAAGCATGCGGCGAGCGCGATCGGTCCTAAGGGACAATGGGGTGCCAAGGCAACATCATAGGCTTCAGCCATCGCGCCGATCTTGATTGTTTCTGTAATGCCACCAACATGGGCGGGATCAGGATTGATAATACGCGCAGCACGGCGCTCAAATAGGGCTTTGAAATCACCACGACCATGCATCCTTTCGCCAACCGCTAAGGGTATTGCCGTCGCGCGCTGTAACTCTGTCAAAGATTCAATGTTTTGGGGTGTCACGGGATCTTCTACGAACAGTGGTCGTAAGGGAGCGATCTCTCGTAAAAGCAGGTGCGCGATGGGGGTATGAACACGCCCGTGAAAATCAAATGCTAGATCGAGAGAAGGGCCCACGGCTTCACGCAGATCGAAAAGACGTTGAATAATGCCATCGACTTTTCGATAGTCGTCAAGCATGCCAAGCTCTTCGCATATATTCATTTTGACTGCACGAAAGCCGCGTGCAATTGCGTCTTTCGCATCAGATATTAGGTTCGAGGGGCGATCACCGCCAATCCATATGTAGGTTTTGATTCGGTCGCGTTGTTTGCCACCGAGCAAAGCGTATGTTGGGACATTATGATATTTTCCAAGAATATCCCAAAGCGCCATGTCGATTCCTGAAATGGCGCTCATTAAAACAGGCCCGCCGCGATAGCATCCATTGCGGTAGAGCATCTGCCAAATATCATTGATAGCGCGTGGATCATGCCCAATCACGAGATCTGAGAGATCATCGATTAATGTTGCAAGTGTTGCTGCACGACCCTCAAGAACGGGTTCACCCCAGCCGTCTATGCCCTCATCGGTTTCAATTTTGAGAAATAGCCACCGAGGCGGTACAAGATAGGTTTTAAGCGCTGTAATTTTCATTGAGATACGTCCGTTATTTGAGCATAGGAACCGAAGCGCGCAGACCACCGGTGCATTGCGTCAAGTAAAAATGGGTCTTCGGCTGTCGCCACAATGCGACAGGCACAGGCATTATCAATTCCGGCGCGCATTGCGAACATGCGCTTGCCATACGCAATGGCGATGTCAAGGCTTTGCATCGCAAACACGATATAGGGCAAAATATCGCCGTAAATCGCATCCATGCGCACTTCATCCTTTTCCTGGAAGGCGCGATGTAATGCGATCTGGATGTCGGCACAATCGGGTGCCGGTACAATTCCGTAACATCCTGCTCTGAGATTATCCGACAATTCTAATCCGCCGCGTCCGTTGAAGATGGCAATCTGCGGAGATAATTTTTCGATATAGGTTTTGACGATTGAAACGGGTCCTTCGCCTTTCATCAGCCGAAAATTTTCACACTGCTCAGCAAGAGTGAG
>CANGPA010000074.1 GCA_947455645.1 Hyphomicrobiales bacterium
CAAACACGTCATGGCTCATCTCCTTCACATCTGGGGAGCCCACGAATTCGCCTTTTGAGCGTCGCGTTCGTGGCGCTTTAGCATTTGGTGACGCGGTGCAAGCTGCTCGCTTCAAATCCCCGCGATCGACCCGAATGACCGAACCGATGGAGAGAGAATGACCAAAAAAGGTCTTTTTCGTCAATGAGAATGTTCTTTTAAATGAACAGCAAAAAGAGTATTTTCTTCTATGTACGACAAAAAATAGAGAATATTTATACTATTAGAGAAATTAATTCTCTTATTGGGTTGATTTTTGTGGTGTCTTCATCGAATTTGTTCGAAATTCAGAACGAAAAGGATCGGAAAAATGGATGCGATCGACCGCAAAATCCTCACCGAACTTCAAGCCAATGCCGATTTGTCCGTTCAAGAACTCGCCAGCCGCGTGGGTCTTTCGCAAACACCGTGCTGGAAACGCGTTCAAAAGCTCGAGCAGGATGGAATCATTTTGAAACGCGTCGCGTTGGTCGCGCCGGAAAAAATCGGTTTGGGTTTAACGGTGCTTGTCTCAATTGAAACCGGCGATCACTCACTTGAATGGCTCACCAAATTTGCAGAGTTCATCACTGCCCAGCCGGAAGTGTTGGAGATGTATCGTATGGCAGGTGACACGGATTATATTTTGCGTGTCACCGTTGCAGATATGGCCGCTTATGATGCGTTTTACAAACGCCTTATTGCCGCCGCGCCGCTTAAAAATGTCACATCCCGTTTTGCGATGGAACGCATCAAAGCCGAAACAGCCTATCCTATTCCCGCTTAAGCGCACGTCATCCTTTACAAAGGATAATCACGTGCCGGATCAATCCCGCACGCTCCAATAAATTTCTTGAGATGATTGACGTCATCTTTCGAAAGATCACGCTCGGACGCATGAAGACTAACCGAATGGCCCGCATGGCTTGCAATCAAATGGCCATGATTTGTGCGGTCAATCTCAGCACCAATCTCGCTTAACATGGTCTCGACATCGTGGCGATCCAGATTGGCCGGCATGGGATGCGAGAACAGTGCGTGCAAAAGTTTGCGATGACGGTGATTCATGAGTGCCCTCCAATCGCGCCCGAAATGAGCGTGTGGATCAGGACCTAGCGCCCCAAACACCCCCGTGACCTTGACCTGAATCAATGTGAGCGTGACGCCATATCCCGACGCAACGCGCGCAGTGCCGCCATCCGCCGATCACGTGCGGCGATGCGGGCGCCCTGCTCGCTCAATGGATGAGCCGTCCGCATGGCGTCATGGAGCGTGGCCATTACACCTTCTGTGACAACCGGCGTCTTCATGCCGCGTTCGCGGGCAAGATCTTCAAACATAAATCCATAGCGTTTCAAATAATCGGCAATACCACCCGGCGCGTTGAGATCAATACCAGCAAAAGGACCAAGAAAAGCCCAACGCAAACCGAAGCCGTCGCGAACAATACTGTCCACATCCTCTGGTTCCATAAGCCCATCATCGACCACACGCATCATTTCTAACAGCAAAGCACCCTGCAGGCGGTTCATCACAAAGCCGGGCTGTTCTTTACGAACGAGCAAAGGCTTTTGCCCAACCGCGCGCATCACTTCAAACGCCGTCTCAACGGTTTCAAGCGCAGTGAAGGGCGCCGGCACAATTTCAGTGGCCGGCATCAAATGCGGGGGCGCAAGCGGATGCACCACGATAATGCGTCCGCGTCCGGAAAGCTCCGATGCGAAGCGCGACGCACCAAAACTAGATGTCGAACTTGCAAGCAACGCATCCCGCGGCGCGACACCATCAAGCACGCGAAACAGAGCGGTTTTTTCGGCAAGATCCTCGCGAATGGCCTCCATAACAAAGCCCGCATCGGCCGCCGCATCTTCCGGCGTCGCGACGAATCCGATGCGAGACAGAATCGATTCAACCGCAACATCAGGGGCAATCGGCGTTGCACGCTCTGCCGCCTCCTGAATCAGACGGGCAATCTCCTCCCGCGCCTCGGCACGCCGCACGACCAGGCGCACATCAAGCCCCGCGCGCGCAAATACAATCGCCCAGGAGCGCCCAATAATGCCCGACCCTATCAATGCCACGTGGGCCATTGCCGTTTCCCCCATTTGATCGACCTGAGTTCAACCCGTGCCCGACAGATTTGGCAAGCGCTACCGCGCCCATAAAAACCACTTTGGCAAATCCGAAAGCCTCGCCTATAAGGCGCTCTATGTCTTCTTTGCGCATTCTTGTCACCGGCGCAGCCGGCTTCATCGGGTTCCACGTCGCACGCCGACTCTTGGCCGAAGGCCATGAGGTCACGGGCTATGATAATCTCAACCCTTATTATGACGTGACCCTCAAACACGCGCGCCTAGCGGAGCTGAAGCCAAAGGGTAAATTCACTTTCGTTGAGGGCGATCTGGCCGATGCCGACGCCTTGGATACCGCCTTTCGCGTAGGGCGCTTCACGCATGTTGTTAATCTCGCAGCCCAGGCGGGCGTGCGATATTCGCTCGTCAATCCGAAAGCGTATGGCGATGCCAATCTCACGGGCTTTCTGAATATTCTCGAAGCCTGCCGCCATCATAAAATCGAGCATCTTGTTTACGCGTCGTCCTCGTCGGTTTATGGCGCCAACACCGCGATGCCCTTCTCAATTCATGACAATGTCGATCATCCTTTGTCGCTTTATGCCGCCACAAAAAAAGCCAATGAATTGATGGCGCATTCCTACGCGCATATGTTCGGCCTACCCTCAACGGGATTACGTTTCTTTACGGTCTATGGGCCATGGGGACGCCCCGATATGGCCATGTGGCTTTTTGCCGATGCCATTCTGAAAGGCGAACCGATTACGCTCTTCAATCACGGCAAAATGAAACGCGATTTCACTTATGTTGATGACATTGTGGAATCGATCACGCGCCTTGTGCCTAAAATTGCCGAACCCAATCCCGAATGGGACGGCGCGAAGCCCGACCCCGGCACCAGCAAGGCACCTTATCGCGTCTATAATATCGGCAATAACAGTCCGGTCGAATTGATGCATCTCGTCGCAACGATGGAAAAATCGCTCGGCATCGAAGCAAAAAAGATTTTTGCTCCCATCGAAATTGGCGATGTGCCGGAAACCTATGCGAATATCGATGCGTTGATGGAGGCCGTTGATTTTCGTCCCTCAACACCGCTTGAAGTCGGTGTCGAAAAATTTATCGGCTGGTTCCGCGCTTGGCGTGGGAATACTTAAACATTCACGCGACAGGGAGTCTTCACGGGGCGCCCTGTATTGGTGTCGTTCGCGTTGCGTTCAACCATTGTTGCGCAACAAGAACCGACCACAAATCATTATGGCGGTCGCGACGGCCTGATAAATGTTCATCAAGCGCGCGCGCAATCGCATGATGATCAAAAAATCCATCCCGCTTGAGAGCGGACGGCGATAAAAGATCAGATGCCCATTCTCGCAAAGGGCCACGCAGCCAAGCGGCAAGCGGTACACCAAATCCCTTTTTCGGCCGCTCAACCAAACTGCGCGGCACGTACCGATCAAGAAGCTGTCGCATAATCCATTTTCCCGTTCCCTCACGACGCCGCAAGGCCATGGGCAAGGTCAAAGCGAATTCGACAATACGGTGATCGAGCAAAGGTACCCGCGTTTCAAGCGAAACGGCCATCGCCGCACGGTCCACTTTTTGAAGAATATCATCAGGCAAATAGGTCGCCATATCACGCACCATCATGCGCTCGAGAGCGCTCATGGACAGATCAGAAAAAAGATCAGGGCGAAATGACAGGGGCGTGATGCCGATCACAGGCACAGCTTCGCCAATCCAATGATCCGTCAGGCGATGGCCCACGTCTGATACCGTTTGCGCACCTAAAACATGCGCCGACATTCCAAATTTACGAGCAAAATCGGATCGGCCCAAAGCACCGGCCAACACGGACATTTTATTGAGTCCGCCCGCGATTGAAGGGCGCAAGAAGTCTGGTATCTGCGCGTGAAGTCCCATCATGCGTGCGGCATGCGCATAAGTCGTATAACCGCCGAACAACTCGTCTCCCGCATCACCCGATAGCGAAACCGTAACCGCGCGACGGGCAAGGCGTGACACGAGATAAGTGGGAATTTGCGATACATCCGCAAGCGGTTCATCATAGAGCTGCGGTAAAGTAGGGATGACATCAAGTGCTTCGCGCGCCGTCACATAATGCTCGGTGTGGTCTGTCCCCAAATGCTTGGCAACCGCGCGGGCATAATGCGCTTCATTAAACGCATCGTCTTCAAAGCCAATTGTAAAACTGTTGACTGGCCTTGATGATTGGCGTTGCATCAAAGCAACGATCAATGAACTGTCAATGCCACCGGACAAGAAGGCACCAACCGGAACATCCGCCATCATTTGCAAGCCAATCGCGTCGGTCAACAAGCCTTCGAAGGCCTTGATTGCGTCGTGATCCTCGCCAGAAAATCGTTCATTCAAACCGTCTTCTGCCGCACGTCCAAGGGACCAATAGGATGTGGTCTGAATGGTCTTTGTCGTAACATCGAGCGTGAGAATGCACCCCGGTTCAAGTTTCTTGATGCCCTCATAGATCGTCGCGGGTCCATCAATATATTGCCGCCGCAAGAGGCCTGCGAGCGCATCCCGATTAATGGCCGCCTCAAAGCGCGGATGCGCGCGCAGCGCCTTCAATTCCGAACCGAAAAGAAAGGCGCCATGCGATAACCCGTAATAAAGCGGCTTCTCGCCCATACGGTCTCGCGCCAAGATCAGACGTCGCGTCTCTTTTTCATAAAGCGCAAAGGCAAACATGCCGACGGTGCGTTTGAGTGTTGCCTCAACGCCCCAAACTTCAAAGCCACGCAACAAAGTCTCGGTGTCGGAATGTCCGCGCCACTCAGGCGCTAAGCCCGCGCGGTCCAGCTCCGCGCGCAATGCATCGTGATTATAAATCTCGCCATTAAAGACGATGACATAACGATCCATAGCCGAATGCATCGGCTGATGACCCGCAGAGGTCAGGTCAACAATAGCAAGCCGCCGATGCACGAGACCAAGACCCGACTTCGGATCTACAAAAACACCGGAATCATCGGGTCCACGATAGGCCATGGCGTCGCCCATGCGGACCAGCACAGCCAAAGCTATATCCCTTGCGTGCGCATCAACAAAGCCGGCAATACCACACATGGGGTTAAGCCCTCACCGCGCGGCGCAATCTCAAGGCGACCGATGTCGCGTGACGCAGCGCAGCCGAGAGAACGGGAACCATCGGTTGAATGGTCAGCGCATCATCAAACGAGATGATCTGCTGGCGATGAGCACCAATAAATTCGATCATACGCTCAATGGCATCGTCACGCATCGTGTTGACATGCAGGCAAATGGTCTCAACGCCGAAGCCCAGACCCAATGGACGCGCGAAGAGTTGCGGCACCGCAGAAAGCCCCTCAAGATCATAAGGATAGAATCCGAACCCGTCGGTGAGTGCGGTGAAGTCTAAAGCGCGCAAGGCCTTTATCGTATTCTCATCAAAAGAATGCGAAGGCGCCATAAACACGCCGGACCACACATGCTCGGCCTGCATGATCGCTTTGCCGGCAGCGAGCTTTTGAAATTGCGTATCATAAGGAAGGCCGGCAAATTCCGATTTACGACCAATGCCCAAAATGCCGCGCGCATCGGTTTCATAAAGATGCTGGTAGCCATGCTGCGCCACCGTCCAACCCGCGGCCTTGCGTGCTCGCACCCAATCCCAAAAATCGGCGCGCGCGGGCTCGACGGCGAGTTTCGGATCGCGACATTCCGGCACAACGCCGATCAGATAAGGAAGCGCGCATGTGTCGGCGATCCGTTCAAACGCGGCAAAGTGTGACCAGGCCATGCCGGGCACCACATCATCAAAACGGATCAGATAGCGTGTCGTCATCGTACTCAAAACAAGATCGCCGCGGCGTCAAATCGAATGAATCGTCAAAATGAGACGGCGCGAGGTTCAAATCCCCCTACCGCTCATGCCTTCATTTCAGACCTTCGCAACGGCGCAAAAATCGCGTAGCGAAGAGAATATCATGCATGGTCTTTACGGTCTTGGGCTTAATCACGGATGAACAACCCCCAAATTGTGCACCTCGTCATTGACTTATCCGGCTTTGGCGGCGCGGAAATGACCCTGCAACGCTATTTATCCCGGATACAAGACGCGGCAAAGCATCATCGCATCATCACCTTGCGCGCGCTGCGTCCGGGCCCGTCGGTCGGCGAGGCGATCAAGGCGCTGGGCATTCAAATCGATAGCGCCACGATCGATCATGTCACCGACCTGCCCTTCGGCCTATGGCGTCTCGTGCGCCTGATGCGCGCGTCACCGATCAGCGCACTCTCGGCCTGGCTTTATTATCCCGCACTGCTTGCCATTTTTTTACGACCGCTTTTGTCCGGCACCGTGCCGATCATCTGGCACATTCGCAGCCTGCCCTATGGCGGATTTCGCGAAAAGCCTGTGCGTTGGCTCACACAAAGACTGCTGGCTCTTTTTTCCACAATGAAAGCGGTTACCATCGTTTCTAATTCGGATGCCGCACGGGATGCGCATCACAAACTCGGCTACGAAACATCACGCTGGCTTGTCATTCCGAACGCAATCGATCCTGAAACCTATCGTCCCGATCATTCCCGCCGTCACATCATGCGTTCACAACTGGCGCTTGATGAAACCATGGTCGTGATAGGTGCTGTCGGACGCGATGCACCGGAGAAGGCCTATCCCGATCTGATCGACGCCTTCGCATATTTACGCGCCCAATGTCCTCCCGATCTCAAAGAGCGTCTTCTTCTCGTCATCGCTGGTCGCGGTGTGAGACTGGATGCACCGCATTTTTCTGAGCGGCTCGCCCTTCATAAGATTCCGCATGATGCAATCCGCTTGCTCGGTGCGCGTTCTGATATTCCAGACCTCATGACCGGCTTTGATCTCTTTGTCATGCCATCGCGTTCAGAATCATTCCCGAACGCTTTGGCCGAAGCTATGGCGACATCCTTGCCTGCGATTGCAACGGATGTGGGCGATTGCCGCTTGGTGCTTGATCAAAAGGATTGGATTGTTCCGAAAGCCGATCCGCAGACACTTTCACGCGCGCTTCTTCACCTTCTCTCGTTAACGAAAGAACAGCGTCACGACATTGGCGTTAAAAATCGGACACGTGTCATCGCGCATTATGCGCCGGATACGATGGTTCGTAGCTTTGAACGCGTCTTTTCTGCCGTTCAGGCGACAGAAGTGCCAAGCCTGAAATAAATATGTTTGACGAATTCAAGAATGAATTGCGCAGCCACCGCGGGATCTTTCCACCACTGAACCGGCGCAACGCAATTTCCCGGGCAAGCCACTTGAAATTCTGCTTCAGGCCATGCGCGCTTGAAAATCTCAAGAGCCCGCCGCGAATGATAATTGGTCGTCACTAAAATGAGACGTGATGATTGTGGCCCAAACTGAAGCGCCAATGATTTCGACTCGTCACGCGTTGTGAGGCTGCCCGCCCCAAACACAATCAATTTATCGCGCGGCACACCAAGTTTTTCAAGAATTTTGATCTTGATGTCGGTTCTGTCGGGCGGTGTGAATCCGAGTTCAGCGACAATCTGGTCAATTTGATCCGGATGAGCCGGCTCACCATTGCTGATATAGATATCGTTCACCAAACCTTGATCCAAAAGCTCTTTGGCACGCAACAAGCGCTGATTATTGCCATCAAGCACAATGGCATGATCGGCTTTCGTGAGCGGCATATCGATCATGATGAGCGTTTCAAGATTGATCAGAACGAACAGCGCGCCAATTACGCAAAGACCCGAGAGGCTTGCAAAGATTCGCCAAACCACAATTATCGCACGACCCATGATCACAAATCCTTTAAGGCCTGCCTGAATGTGGATACGATACGATCTTGCGTCGCGTCATCAAGATAAGGATGCATCGGAAGGCTCAAGACCTCATCCGCAAGACGTTCACTCACCGGCAACCCATTTCCAACAACGGGGAAATCACGATACGCAGTTTGTCGATGCAAGGGTTTCGGATAATAAACCATTGTGGGTACGCCTTGCTCTTTAAGGCGCGCAATGATGAGAGCGCGTTTTGCCGCCGGGACAAGAACCGTATATTGCGCCCATGCGGAAGATATATCGGGCAGAAGATGCGGCACAGGTACGACATCATGCAGCATGGACGAATAGCGCTGCGCCACACGCTCACGCGCATCAATTTCATCAGCAAGAATTTTTAGCTTTTCAATTAAAACGGCGGCCTGCATCGTATCAAGGCGCGCATTCAACCCAATCCGCACATTGTCATATTTATCAGAGCCCTGTCCATGTACGCGCAAAGAGCGTAAGGTCGCTGCCATCTCATCATCATCAGTAAAAATTGCGCCCCCATCCCCATAGCAGCCTAATGGTTTTGACGGGAAAAAACTCGTTGCGGTGACAAGGCCAATCGTTCCCACTTTGCGGGTGCGGTACGTCGCACCAAAACTTTGAGCCGCGTCACTCATGACCCAAAGACCATGTTCCACAGCGAGCGCTTCGATTGCGTCGTAATCAGCAGGTTGCCCAAAGAGATCAACCGCAATGATCGCCTTCGGATGAAGACCCTTCGCCTTTGCTTCGCGGATACCCGATGCAAGACTATCGACATTGATATTGAAGGTGTCGGGATGGACATCAACAAAGACCGGAATGGCACCAAGCCAGGCGACGACTTCCGCAGTCGCGGCAAAGGTAAAGCTTGGGCAAAACACCGCATCACCCGGCTTCAACCCCTTGGCCATCAAAGGCATCGCCAAAGCCTCTGTTCCATTGGCAACGCTGATGCAATGTTTTGCGCCGCAAAACGCATTTAAATCCGCTTCAAGCGCTTTGACTTCAGGGCCCAAAATATATTGGCCATGCGCGGCAACCCGCAATAAACCGGCATCAATGGCTGTCCCGATGCGCGCACGCTGTGCATTGAGGTCAATAAAGGGGAGAGAAGAGACAGACATATCATGACCCTTTTTTGATAACGCCCAAGGCATGCGCAACTTCTTTCGCGCGCCCGTCTTTGATTTCGATGATGCGATCAGCCACCGCAACCAAAGCCGGCCGATGCGTAATTGCAATAATCGTCATCTGGCCTTTTAGCCGCGCAATTGTTTCAACCACGCCCGCTTCTGTTGCAGCATCAAGTGCACTTGTTGCCTCATCGAGAATGAGCAAGCGCGGCGCGCCCAAAAGAGCACGCGCCAAGGCAATACGTTGCCGCTCACCACCTGATAACCGACTACCGGCATCACCCACAATCGTGCTCAAACCTTGCGGCAAGCGTTGAACAAAGCTCGCTGCCGCTTCATCAAGAGCATGATGAATATCTTTGTCGTCCGATTGCGGACGAACCCACCGCAAATTATCTTCAATCGACGCGTGAAACAGTAGCGGATCTTGTCCAAGATAGCCCACAGTTCCGCGCCAGTCCTTCATCGAAAGACTTTCGAGCGGCACACCATCAATAAGAATGGTTCCACGCGTCAAACGCCGTAATCCGAGTATACAATCAAGAAGCGTTGTTTTGCCTGCGCCCGTCGGCCCCA
>CANGPA010000075.1 GCA_947455645.1 Hyphomicrobiales bacterium
GAGTCTCCGTATGGCACAGTGGATTAGAGCCTGCGACGTCGATGATGTTGCCGACGAGGATGTGATCCGGTTTGATCATGCGGGTGCGACCTATGCGATTTATCGCAAGGATGAAATCTATTATGCGACCGACGGGCTTTGCACGCATGAAAAGGTGCATCTCGCCGATGGGTTGGTGATGGATTTTATTATTGAATGCCCCAAACATAATGGTCGATTTGATTATCGTACCGGCACCGCAAAAGGCGCGCCTGTGTGCGTGGATTTGAAAACCTATCGCACCAAGGTTGAAGAGGGCGCCGTTCTGATTGAGATTGATTGATCCGGATTATAGCAGCTCATGCGTATCGTGATCATTGGAGCGGGTGAATGCGGGATACGCGCAACCCTTGCACTCCGCCAAGAGGGGTTTGACGGATCGATTGATCTTGTCCATGGCGAGACACATGAACCCTATGAACGGCCGCCATTGTCAAAACCCGGACCCGATGGGCTTTCATTAAAGCCTATCAGCGGTGCCGCCGACGTTCTGGCGGCCAATATCACAATTCATCATGATGTGCGTGCGTTTGCTATTGATCGAACGACGAAAACAGTCGCGCTCTCCAATGATGAAACTCTCAATTATGATCGCTTACTCCTGGCCACAGGCGCCTCACCCCGTCGGTTGATTGTGGAGGGCAAAGAGATTGCACAAGCCCGGTATCTTCGAACCTATGATGATGCCAAAGCGCTCTATGATGTGCTCTCTCCCGATTATCGGCTGACGATTATTGGTGCCGGATTTATCGGTCTTGAACTTGCGGCTGAAGCTCGACGGCGTGGCGCACCCACGACCGTCATAGAGTCCGCACCACGCATCTTGGCACGCGCTGTGCCGGCTGAACTGGCCACACGCATCGAGGCGCGCCATCGTGCTGAGGGTGTCGCGTTTCATATTGGGCACGCGATTCAGTCGATCAATGCCGTACGCCTTATAACACTTGATGATGGCACCGAGATCGCGGGTGATATTCTGGTAGCGGGGATCGGATCAATCCCTGAAACCACGCTCGCTGCTTCCGCTGGTTTAGCGCTTTCAAACGGCATTGCCGTGAATGGCTTTTTGCAGACATCCGATCCAGATATTTTTGCAGCAGGCGATTGCTGCTCCTTCCCGCATCCGCTTTATGATGACAAGCGCATACGTCTTGAGAGTTGGCGTGCCGCACAGGAGCAAGGCGCATATGTCGCGCGTGCAATGCTTGGTTCAAGCGATCCCTTCAACGCCGTGCCATGGTTCTGGTCGGAACAGTATGATCTGACACTTCAGATTGCGGGGATTCCTTCGGAAGGCACCAAGACATTGACCCGTGGGCTCGATGCAGACAGCACGATTCTCTTCCACCTCAACGATGGGGGACGATTGGTCGGCGCAAGCGGATTAGGCATGGGCAATCGCGTTGCGCGTGATATTCGTCTCGCCGAAATGCTGATTGCCAAAGGCATATGCCCTGATGCGGACGCGCTCGAGGATTCGTCCGTCTCCCTCAAAACACTGCTCTCCCCTCGAAGCTAAGCGCCTCAAGACCAAAGCCCGTTAGCCCAACACATAAGTGCGTGTCGCTTCCGGATCATCGGTTGAGTAAGCAACACCCGCCAATTCAGTCCAGACCGCATCAGGGATCTGATAAGACGCCCATTCGATGGTTTGTTTGACAAATTCCGGTTTCGTCACACCGCAAATGGTGGAGGCAAGATTTTTGTTGCGCATCGAGAATTGCAGAGCGACCGCACCGGTTGGCACGCCATGTTTGGCGCAAACCGCTTCAACCGCACGCACGGGCGCGAGCACTTCATCAGTCGCTTCTTGATAGACATAGCGCTTATAGGTGGCGCTGCCTTGGGCAAGAACACCGCTCGCATAAGGCGCAGCGTTAAACACCGCGATCCCGCGTGCGGCACAGGCATCAATCAAAGGCGCCGCATGACGGTTCACAATCGTGTAGCGGTTATGGGTCAGCACAACATCAAACGGATAGTCTTTGACGAGATCCATCATGATATCGGTACGACCGGCACCTAAACCTACAGCCTGACAAAGACCTTCACTCTTCATTTTAAACAATTCATCGAGCGCACCACCTTTTCGAGTCACATCCTCAAGCGATGATGCATATTCCGGATCATGAAAATGAAGCAGCGGAACGCGATCAATGCCTAAAGTTGTCAGACTCTCCTCAAGAGAGCGCCGCGCGCGTGATGCATCAAATTTATTGGTCTCAAAATCGCGATCAAGTTTGGTGGCGAGAACAAAATCTTTGGGTAATCCACCATGCGCACGAATTGCGAGACCAATGCGACGCTCTGCTTCACCCATTCCATAATTGCGCGACGTATCGAGGCTGTTAATGGGGCTCGCGAAAACGGCAGCCAGCGTTTCTTCCGCTTCTTTATCACTCACCGCGAAGCCGAATGTTTCGGGCATATTCCCAAGACCTGCGGTGCCGAAGGATACACGCGTTACAGAAAGGCCGGATTTGCCGAGCGGAACACGATCCGTGATCGATTGGGACATACGAAACTCCTCACCTCTTTGATCAGGCCGACTGGATATCCTGTCGCCCGAATTATCTTGATCCTCACACTAGAAATGAGGCGTTGAACGAAGGCAAGCGTAAAAAGACAGCGCTGTACCTTATCAAATCATCGCTTCAATCAGGAAAGGGCCCGCGCGGTTAAAAGCTCTTTTCAAAAGATCGGAAAATTCCGCACAAGTGTTTGCCCGCGCACCCTCAACACCCATGCCAGCGGCGAGAGATACCCAATTGAGACCGGGATCGTCGATCCGCATCATGCGTTCGGCATTGCCCCCATGAACGGGCACACCGACATTTTTCATTTCATTCTGCAAGATCGCATAGCCACGATTGTTCAAAATGATCGTCACCACATCAAGCCGTTCACGCGCCTGCGTCCAAAGCCCTTGCAGCGTGTACATACCGCTGCCATCCGCCTGCAGCGCTATGACTTTTCGATTGGGGCACGCAACGGCCGCACCGGTTGAAAGCGGAATGCCGACACCAATCGCGCCGCCCGTGACCATCATGTAATCATGCGGCGGCGCTTCTTCTGAAAGCGCATAAAAACGCCGCGCCGATGTGAGCGCTTCATCTGAAATAATCGCTTGATCCGGAAGCGCTTGCGCAAGAAGCACCGCAACCGCATCTTCCGTGAGAGCACCAGTTGGCACACCTTTTAGAGCTGATATTTTATTTTTCTGTTTGCGTTTTAGCGGTTTACCTCCAAGCGCTTCCCCCAATCGCGCAAGCGCGTCGGGGATATTATCACGCACACTCGCCAGTGGAATGAGTTTGCATTTCTTTGGCGTCAATGCACTCGGCTTTCCGGGATAGGCGAAGAAGGCCACGGGCGGAATGGCACCAACAAGAATCAACACATCAAGATGCGCGAGCATCGCCACCGCCTCATCAACCGGATAGGGAATGCGTTTGAGCGCTGGACGACCCTCACCCCGTGAAAGCCGCGAAATAAAGACGGGGACATAAAGATCAACATTGTGAGACGCGGCGATCTGCTCGAGAAGACCGAGATTTTCAGCGTGAAGCGCTTCGCCATCCAGAAGAATACCGCATCGACCCGGATGATTACGGATCGCTTTCGTAGCCGCTTTCAATTCATAACCGTCAATGACGGGCTTTGTGATGGGAGAGGCTTTAACGATTTTCCTCGCGCGCGTTTCACCCCACGCAGCATCGGCGGGCAAAATCATTGTTGCGACACTGGAAAGTCTTTGCGCCGCTTCACACGCTGCAGCCGCTCCCCGAGCGACATCATCAGCACTCTTCACGCGATAAACCCATTCAGACATGGGAAGCGCAAGACTTTCAATGTCGCTCGTCAAAGGCGCATCATAGGGAAGATGATAAGTGGCGTGATCGCCAACAACGGTGACGACCGGGGAGAATGCGCGCCGTGCATTGTGAAGATTGGCAAGACCATTCGCGAGGCCCGGCCCCGTGTGAAGAAGCGCAGCCGCGGGCTTCCCCGTCATGCGCGCATAGCCGTCAGCCGCGCCCGTTACGACACCTTCAAAGAGACCCAGAATGCACCGCATCTCCGGTTTGCGATCAAGCGCGGCCACGAAATGCATCTCGGACGTGCCGGGATTAGCAAAGCACACATCAACGCCGTGAGCGATGAGCGTATCGCAGAGGTGGTCAGCACCATTCATCACAAACTCCCCAACTCTATACAACCGAAGCGAGGCACTTCTTGCAACCATTTTGAAACCATGGGAACTGTTTCAGCTCCGAACTCCTCCACCCGAAAGGGGAATGACCCATGACCGCGTTGAACGCTCGCCCCGACAAGACTTCGCTCGAGACTGTGATTCGGACCTTGACGGAACAATTCGGCAATCGCGCTGTCACGAATCCCGGTGTTTTGGGTACGCATGCGAATACGCTGACCTGGGTTCAGCCGCAGCCGCCCGATCTTGTGGTGTTTCCTGATACGACCGAAGAGGTTTCCGAGATTGTCAAACTCTGCGCGGCCCATCGCATCCCTGTGATCCCCTTTGGCACGGGCACCTCGTTTGAAGGACACGTCAACGCGCCCTGGGGCGGGGTTTCGATCGACACGAGCCGAATGAATCGCATTCTCGCTATTCATGCCGAAGATCTTGATTGCGTGATTGAGCCCGGCATCACGCGCAAAGCGCTCAACGAACAGCTACGCGATACAGGTCTCTTTTTTCCCATCGATCCGGGTGCGGATGCTTCGCTTGGTGGCATGGTGGCAACGCGCGCGTCCGGCACCAATGCGGTTCGTTATGGCACGATGAAAGACAATGTCTTGTCGCTCAAAGTCGTGTTGCCCAATGGCGAAGTCATGACAACCGCTCGACGCGCGAAAAAATCATCTGCTGGCTATGATCTCACTCGGTTGCTGGTTGGCTCCGAAGGCACGCTCGGACTCATCACTGAAATCACCTTGCGCCTTGCCGGAATTCCCGAGGCCATCTCGGCCGGGATCTGTCCCTTCCCGACTGTGAATGCCGCTTGTGACGCTACGATTTTGACCATTCAATCGGGATTGCCTGTGGCCCGCATCGAGCTTGCCGATGAATGGCAAGTACGCGCGTTCAATCTCCATTCGAAACTCACGCTCCCTGAAACGCCGATGCTGTTTGTCGAGTTTCACGGCTCCGAGCAAAGTGTCGCCGAACAGGCGCAACGTTTTGGCGACATTGCGGCGGAGTGCGGCGGTGGTCCGTTTGAATGGGCAACAAAGCCGGAGGATCGCACGCGGTTATGGCAAGCACGCCATGATGCCTATTGGTCTGCACTGGCCTTGCGGCCGGGATGCAAAGTGATCGCAACTGATGTGTGCGTGCCGATCTCCCGTCTTGCGGAATGTGTGGTTGAAACACAGAAGGATGTTCAGGCGACCGGATTAATCGCGCCGATTGTGGGCCATGTGGGCGATGGAAATTTTCATCTGACCTTGCTGTGCGATATGGAGAGCGCGACAGAAGTCGAAACCTGCCGCGCATTTCTCCACCGCCTCGTTGAACGTGCACTGGCGATGGAAGGCACTTGCACCGGCGAGCATGGCGTGGGCCAAGAGAAAATGAAATATCTTCTCAAAGAACATCCGCCTGCAACGCTGGATGCGATGCGCGCAATCAAACAAGCGCTTGATCCGCAAAACATCATGAATCCGGGCAAGATTGTCGCGGTATAGATCAGCGCTTTACGATGACGGCTTGCTGGCGAGCATACCGCGCGCCGTATTGTGATCGGTGATGAGCCATGACGGTTTGACGGTTTTGAGCATGGCCAACATACCCTCGACCTTGTGTTTGCCACCAGACGCCAAAACGAGACGCGGCGCGTGAACGAGTTCGGCCGGATTCATCGCCATCACACGACGATTGGCAGGATGGTCGACCAGACGTCCATCGCGATCCAGAAAATGACACAGAACGTCACACACCGCACCCGCTTTAGACAGGGCTTCAAGGTCCGATGGCTCCAGCATGCGATAGCGAAAAATCGTTGATGTCGGAGAAAAGTCACCCACGCTGACAATTGAGAGATCGGCCGCGCGCGCCCGCTGCATCACTTCGGAAAGACCCTTATGCGCAAACAATGCCGCCCGAGTAGACTCATCGGGCGCATAAACGGGTGCAGCCAACATATAGCAATCGCCCCCGAAGAGATCGGCAAAGCGCCAGGCCATTTCCGACGGATTAAGGCCCGACGCACGGGTGAGTCCGCCAAGCAGTGACACAACCGAAAAATCTTTGAGTGAGCGTGATGTCATCGCACCCAGACTCGCTCGCAAGGTTTCGCCCCAGCCCATGCTGACCGTCATTGAGTCATGCAACATCGTATCAACCAGCGCACCAAGCCGCATTCCAATCAGGGATGATGTTTTAGATTCATCGTCGGGTGTTGGAATGACGATGGCTTCACCGATGGGAAAACGCGCCTCGAGATCGCGTTCAAGCGCCATACAATCGGAGAGTTTTCCGGTGACACGAACTTGAACCGTCCCATCGCGACGGCATTGCGCGAGAAGTTTGACGACCCGAATACGCGTAATTCCAAGGCGCTCGGCTATCGCTTCCTGCGTCATATCTTCCATGTGATAGAGCCAGGCGATCCGCGTTTTGAGATCCTGGTCAGGCGCTTCCGGACCTGTATCGGAATAGCGCCGATCATTGGTCATCACTCTTACCCCCGTGCCTTATGCCCACCGTAGCACTTTGCGCTCCATGAAGGGAGCGGAAGCCGCCGATACCGTCAAGCCAAACTCAAGTCCCCGCGGCTTTACGAATATCCACGGAGAAAAGATAGATGATGAGGGTGATAATCAAAAGCGCCGCAAAACTGGCGTGCAGGATCGCATAGGCTGAAGCGGGCGGGCCTTCGAGAAGATGCGTCATCACGGCGCCTGATATGGGCTGGATAAGGGCCGCGCCACCGATAAACAACATATTGAGAAAGGTGATGCCCCGCCCCAACAAGCGATCCGGCACGAAAGAACGGCCATGCGCCATCAACACGCCATAGGTCATGCCTGCCGCACCTAACAGAGACAGGAGAAGCGTTGCCCCCAACACAGATGGCGTCAGAAGGGCCAAGCCCAAAAAGGCCGCTGCCGTGAGGACCGTGCCAACCACAACAACCATCTTGTAGCCACCAATGAGGCGATCAAGCGGGCCATAGACCAAGGCGCCGATGGACATAAAGGCCGCCATAATCAGCAAGGTTGATCCCCGATCAACCGGGCCTAAGCCAAATACATCAGACAAATAAGGCCCCGCCCAAAGTCCCCGCTCTGCAATCAACACCGCATAACCAATCGTTGTCAGAGGCAGGAGCGGCCAAAGAGCACGAATTGAAAAAATCGTTTTCAATCCCGACACGAGTCCGACGGCACGATCAGTTGTCGCATGCGGGGGATCCCGCACAATCAGAGCGAGCAGTGCGGCAACAAAAAGCGTGACACAAGCCATGCCCATCATTGCCTGACGCCACCCAATGTGAGCAACCAAAACGGCAAGGGGAGATGCAGCAAGAAGATTGCCCGCCGATCCAATACCGATCAGCCAAGAGCACAACAAAGCGAAACGATGCGGAGGATGCGTGCGGCCGAACACATAGACCGCACCCATATAAATGGCACTGCATCCGATACCGATGAGAAACATCGCACTTTGCAAGGCAAGACCCGTTTCAGCACGCGCAAACAAGGCCGAGCCGATAACAGCGCAAATCATGGTCACAGGAACTGTGCGGCGTGGACCCAAAGTATCAAGCGCCCACCCAATGGGGAATTGCATGACGACGAAGCCAAGAATCCATGCCGTTTGCAACCCTGCAAGCGCTTGCGGATCAAGGCCCAATTCATGCCCAAGTTCGGGCGCAATCACAGCGAGAAAAGAGCGAAAGAATTGGCTCAGAACATAGCCGCATAGAAACGTAAAAAATGCGACCATAATGTCGTGTTATCCACCCTATGCCGCAACCACGGTGTAACCCGCAGACGCCATGACGCGTAAGAGCTCCTGATGTCCGATCTTGGCCATTTTGAGCGGCGGCGCTTTGATCGGGTCCTGTTCGGCCTCAACAACAAACCAGCCTTCATAGCCGTAAGACGCGAGTCTTTTTACAATGGCTTCGAAATCAAGCGATCCATCACCGGGAACGGTGAACGCGCCTTTAATGACCGCATCCAGAAAACTTTCCTTTGTGCGATCAAGTCCGTTGATCACATCCATGCGCACATCTTTGGTGTGAACATGGGTTATTCTCTGATGGTGTTTGTCGATGACGCGCAGCACATCACCGCCAGCAAAGGCCATATGACCCGCATCATAAAGAAGCGGAATACCTTCGCCGGAATGATTCATAAACAAATCAAGCTCGGCTTCGGTTTCAATCACTGCGGCCATGTGATGATGATAGGATAAAGGCATGCCTTGATCCGCACACCACTCGCCAAACGCCGTCATTTTGCGCGCGTATATTTTGATCTCATCTTCCGAGAGTTTCGGCTTGGTCGAGAGCGGCTTCGAGCGATCACCCTGAATCGTGCGGGCGGTTTCACCATAAATAATGCAGGGCGCTTTCATGGCCTTGAACAAAGACATCTGCGCTGCGATGCGCTCTTTCTCGTGTTCAATATCCCCATCAAGCAAAAGACCTGAAAACCAGCCCCCACAAACACTAATGCCATAGCGATTGAGAATGGCGCCGAGTTCAACAGGATCCATCGGAAAGCGACGACCGGTCTCCATACCGGTGAAGCCCGCTTCGGCCGCTTGGCGTAAACACTCCTCCAGCGAGACATCATCGCTCAATTCGACAAGATCGTCGTTCCACCATGCGATGGGAGAAATGCCCAGCTTCGCCTTCATCGGTAAACTCCTCGAAAAACAATGCGCAAGCCATCAGGCGGCGCAGCGCAAGCCAGCACTAATCGATCGCCCGCCTGCCGACAAGGGGACGTCTCAAGGCGTATCAAAAGGGAAGCGTTTACCAGCGCAGCGCTGATGTATGGACCGGCGCGTCCCAGAGCTTGAGTGTTTCATCATCAAGCGCCGTGAGCGTGACCGAACACCCGGCCATTTCCAGCGATGTGACATAATTACCGGTAAGACTGCGTGCGACAGCGATGCCTCGACCTGCAAGCACGCGACGCACCGCATTCGCCATGAGATAAAGCTCCATCGCCGGTGTCCCGCCAAAGCCATTAACGAGCAACAAGACTGGCGCACCTGTTTTCAAAGCAAGGTCATCGAGCACCGCATTGGTCATTTCTGCGGCAATGGCATCAGCAGTTGCGAGTTTAACGCGGCGACGACCCGGCTCACCATGAATGCCTACACCCATTTCCATTTCATCATCGCCCAACGTAAAGGTGGGCTTGCCTGCGGCAGGAACGGTGCACGATGTCAACGCGACCCCCATGGAGCGGGTACTTGCATTCACCGACGTACCAAGCGCTTGAAGCGCATCGATATCGCGCCCTTGTTCGGCC
>CANGPA010000076.1 GCA_947455645.1 Hyphomicrobiales bacterium
CGGGGTGGACGTACCTCTGGTGGACCTGTTGTGGCGCCAGCCGCAGTGCAGGGTAGCTATGTACGGACGGGATAACCGCTGAAGGCATCTAAGCGGGAAACCCCCCTCAAAACGAGTTCTCCCTTGAGAGGCGTGGAAGACGACCACGTTGATAGGCTGGGTGTGTAAGTAGGGTGACCTATTGAGCTTACCAGTACTAATCCCTCGATTGGCTTGATCGTTCTCATTTACAATGTCCGCTGGCGCATGGTTTCTTGAAATCATGCTGCCAACAGATTGGATAACCAGTAAAAATGTAACTTGCTTCGCAATTCCCTGTCCTTTGCCGGCCTGGTGGCCCTTGCGAGGCGCCTAAACCCGATCCCATCCCGAACTCGGCCGTTAAACGCCTCAGCGCCGATGGTACTATGTCTCAAGACCTGGGAGAGTAGGTCGCTGCCAGGCCTGCTAAGGACAGGATTTCCCTCTAAACGGTTTCAAATTTCACGAAGCCGCCGCACGGCGGCTTTTTGGCTTTTAACGCCCCTATGTTGGGGTGGAGCAGCCCAAAGGCTTTTCGTCAGAAAAGCCGTCCTAAACAAAAAGGACCGGGCTGTTATAAGATGCAAACGGTTTTATCGCGGGGTGGAGCAGCCCGGTAGCTCGTCAGGCTCATAACCTGAAGGTCGTCAGTTCAAATCTGGCCCCCGCAACCAAATTCTTCTCAACGAGCCCTCCTCACGGAGGGCTTTTGTGTTTTAAGCGCTTTTCTTTGAAGGGGGGCAGCCGTTCGGCACGCGAAGTTCCATAGTGGCGCCCTACGTTCTTGCTCAGCAAGTAAGGTTCTTCAAACCACCTCAGCCTAATTCCTTACAAGCTGCACCTTCATGGGCGTGGCTTTTGTTCTATACGCGAGGCGGCAATCATCCTGATCGTTTATTTCTGATGTTTGCAATTTAATCCGTCAGCACGACCAAGCCTTCACAAATCCTCACGGCCTCCGATCCAATCGGAGTCGGGCGGCGCGTTGTTCGATCAACGGCAACATGGACATATGTGCCCTGAGCAGCTGGTTGATTTTCCCCGACTCGAAACAACGCAGGCAGATATGTCAGGCTTGACGTACCGATGGTCTCTATTGCTAACGCAACTTCAACCTTGTCTGATTGTTTGATTTCCAAAAAATAGTCGCAAGCGTGTCGAGCAACAACACACATCGGATCATAATCCTTTTGGAAGAGTCCAACTTCAGCAAGCCATACATTTACGGTTGTATCGAAAAGTTCAAAAAAAATCGCATTATTGACGTGTCCAAAGCGATCAACATCGTTCCACCGAAGATCAATTGGACGAAAATAGCGATATCGATCGCGCATACGAGGAAGTGGTCGTGCCATTTAATATTCCGAACGCCGCGAATGGCCGTGCTTTAGTAGTAAAAATATAATGGCACCTTGAGAAAAGTCGTCCACGATTTTGGATATGACTCGATCAAGCATCCATCCCTAAAACGGACAGCTTCAGTAAACACCAAGTTCGTAGCCAATTCAATATTTGCTGACGCGGTTGCTGCCGCTAAAATTCTCATTCGGATTACGCATGTTGAAACGGGCTTAAGTTCCTAAAGCCTAATTTGATGAGGAAGCTTAAGTGCATAGTTGCTGATCTATTTCAGTGCTCGCGCTTTGTTCGAAAGTCTAGCCTGTTTCGAGGAAGAGCTCTGTAAGCCTGAACTATGGGCAAATCCCCTGACTGATTGTCGATGGGTTACACGTCAGATTTGGTTGATCGGGGATAGTGTCCATTCCTCTTTCAAAAATGGGGAAAGCTGGTATCGTTTTTCTGCTTATGGTGGGGGGTGGTCAATTTTTTGTCGATCACGTCAGGAAAGTCATGAGCTTATCGTCTCAGTATCGTCTTAGCGACCCGATCGGTCACAGGACGGTCCACCGTAACGAGGGGCCGAGGTGAAAAGGTTTCAGCTAAAAGTTACCAGAGTGACGAAACTGCGCTAGTATGGCTCGGTAAACGGCCGAAATTAAGAGTATCATAAAGCGTTCGCAGATGGACATTAAACAACTCAAATATTTTGTTGCTATCGCCGAAGAGGGCTCGCTCTCGGCCGCGTCAGCGCGTCTGCATGTCGCTCAGCCATCGCTCTCGCAGCATGTAATCAAGATCGAGGAAGAGTTAGGGGTTCAACTTCTGGACCGTTCGCCGCGTGGTATTGTGCTGACAGAGGCGGGACAAATTCTTTTGAAACACGCGCGTGACATTTACAAAAGCATGGAAATTTGTCGCGCCGCCGTGCGTGAATCGGGCGGCGTACCCCATGGTTCTGTGTCGATTGGCCTGCCGAGTTCGGTGTCGATGGTTCTCTCGGTTCCCCTCGCTGAAACCGTGCTTGTCGATTTGCCCAAAGTGAGACTTCGCGCCATTGAGGCGATGAGCGGTTTTATTAAAACCTGGCTAGAGGACCAGACCATTGATCTCGCATTTCTTTACGAGGTTGATAATCTGAAGAACTGTCATGTTCAGAAGCTCATGACGGAAGATCTGCATTTCTTCGCAGCCTCTGATAACTGGCCGCTCAAGACGCCACCGGGTACACCGGTGCAGCTCGCCGATCTTCTAACCCTTGATATGATTTTGCCTTCGCAACACCATGGCCTGCGCCAGCGGATTGAACGCTGCGCACGTGAGATAAACTCTCAGCTCAATGTGATTATCGAAATGGATTCGCTGGCGCAGATCAAGGAACTTGTAACACGCGGTAGCGGCTTCACCATTTTAGCGCGCGCCGCAGCTTATGATAGCGTACAGCGTGGAGAGTTGATTTCTTCACGCATTCTCGATGAGCATATGTCTCGACCGATCTATCTCGTGCGCAACCAGGCCAAACCAATCACTGAGGCCTGTAAGGCTGTTGAGCGCATTACACTTGATGTTGTGAATGACCTTGTGAAGCGAAAGATTTGGAATGCGACCTAAGATCGGAAAAGCTGAGAAGTCATGGAAGAGTTGAACAAGTGCATTGGGCGTAAAATTGAACGTCGTGATGTCATCAGTGAGCGGTTGATTGCGGAATTTGAGGCGACATTTTCACCTCATCTTTTCGCCAACGGCGCGGTGCCACTCGGTGCTCAGTGGTGCCTCTCGCCGGATATCGTCGCGCCGGATCAGATTGGCAGTGATGGCCATCCCAAGCTCGGTTCGTTTCTTCCCGATGTTGGCCTGCCGCGCCGTATGTGGGCGGGCGGCGAAGTCACTTACCACGGACAATTCAATGTTGGTGACGTCGTCAAAAAACATAGCGAGATCGCTGATGTGTCCTTCAAGGAGGGCAAGAGCGGAAAGCTCTGCTTCTTCAAGGTCAATCATCACTATTCTGTCGGCGATCGGCTGATCGTCGCTGAGCGACAAGATATCGTTTATCGCGAAGCTGGTACCGCGGGTGCGATTGTGGCGCAACCGACCGTAAGTCCGCAGGGGAAGGTCTGGCGCGTTACGCCGACCTCAACCATGTTGTTCCGCTATTCCGCAATGACCTTCAATGGCCACCGCATTCACTATGATGATCCCTATGCGCGGAATGTTGAATTCTATGAGGGTCTGGTTGTTCATGGTCCCTTACAGGCAACGCTCATGTTGAACCTTGCAGCCACGATATTGGGTCGCGTCCCCACGACTTTCTCCTATCGGGGTGTTTCGCCCCTCATTCTTGGTGAACCGTTTCTTGTTGATGCGGTGAAAACAGACGGCGCGATCACCCTACAAACATTATCATCGACTGGTGTTGTCACGATGATGGGGCAGGTCGCGGGATAAGGCCCTGTTCTTCAGGCCATAGCAATTTCCTATACCCAGCTGAACAACTGTGTATTTCCGAAGCCCTCCTTCGGTGTGGAAGATTCTTGGTCAAAGACGGGACGGGATCAATGAAAGACCTTGAGGGTATTACCGTTGTAGCGTTGGAACAGGCGGTTGCGGCACCTTATGCCTCAAGCCGACTTGCCGAGGCAGGCGCACGAGTGATCAAAATCGAGCGCCCCGAAGGCGACTTCGCGCGCGGATATGACTCCCTGGTCAACGGCGAAAGCGCCTATTTCGTTTGGCTCAATCGTGGCAAGGAATCGATCCGGCTCGACGTCAAAAACCCTGAGGATCATGCGATCCTCACGAATATGATCGCTGAAGCTGATGTGTTTATCCAGAATCTGGCACCAGGTGCGGCCGCGCGCCTAGGCTTTGGGGCCGAAGAGCTTACGCGGCGTGACCCGCGCCTGATCTACGTCTCGATTTCGGGCTATGGCGAAGACGGGCCTTATCGCGATCAAAAAGCCTATGATCTATTGATTCAGGCCGAGAGCGGCTTGTGCATGATCAGTGGCACAGAGGAAGGCCCGGCACGCGTCGGGGTTTCAGTCTGCGATATCGCGGCGGGCATGACATCTTATCAAGCGATTGTGCAGGGCCTTTTTGCGCGTGAACGGACCGGCAAGGGCCGTATTATCGAAGTATCGCTGTTCCACGTGATGGCGGACTGGATGAATGTGCCCTATTTGCAATCGCGTTACGGCGGGAAAAAGCCGGCGCGCATGGGCCTCAAACATCCCACCATTGCACCTTATGGCGCCTACACTTGTTCGGATGGCAAAGCGGTTCTGATCTCCATCCAGAACGAGCGCGAATGGGCTCAGTTCTGTCAGGACGTTCTGGCCGATGCGGCGATCGCAACCGATCCGCGCTTTGCGAGCAACTCACTGCGTGTTGCCAATCGTCCTGCACTCGAGGCCATCATTGTCCCCGTTTTTGCCGCTTTGCCACGCGAGACCATAATTAAAAGACTCGATCAAGCGCGCATCGCCTTTGGGCGATTGTCAGACATGGATGATCTGATGGCGCATCCGCAGAATCGGTATGTCACGGTAAAGACGAATGCGGGCGAGATTGAAATGCTTGCGCCCGGGATGATCGTGCAGGGGCAAACATCGTCCATTGGTCCGGTACCCTCACTGGGCGCGGATGACGAGAAATTGCGCGCTGAGTTTTCCGGAAAAAGCCACCATAAGCGGGCCGTCTGATCCATGAGGCATGCGGCGACTTTCCTCTTTGTGCCAGGCGACAGGCCCGATCGTTTTGCCAAGGCGCTCGCCTCAGGGGCAGATTGCGTCATTATCGATCTTGAGGACGCAGTGCAGCCGCAAGCGAAGGCTCAGGCACGCCAAGACATCCTTGCCGCCGATATTGACTGGGCACGTGTTGCAGTGCGCATTAATGATGCCAATTCGCCTCATTTTGAGGATGATAGGCAGTTTTTGCGTGTCTGCGCCGCGTCCACGATTATTTTGCCCAAAGCCGAAAGCCCTCACACTGTGGCGCAAATTCGCGCTGCCTTCACGCGCGACGTTGATGTTATCATTATGATTGAGACCGCGAGGGGGCTCGCCAATATGGCATCTCTTTTGTCCGCGCCCGGTGTCCGGCGCGCGGCTTTTGGTCATTTGGATTTCGCCCTTGATCTTGGCTGTTCAACCGATTGGGAATCACTGCTCTTTGTCCGGTCGCAGATGGCGTTTCAATCACGTTTGGCTGGTGCCTTTCCGCCGATTGATAGTGTGACCACCGACTATACAAATGCCGAAGCGGCGGCAGCGGACGCTGGCGCGGCCCGCCGCCTCGGGTTTAGCGGCAAATTTTTGATCCATCCCAATCAGATTGCGCCCGTGACTGCCGCTTTTAAGCCAACATCCAGCGAAATTGCATGGGCCGAAAAGGTCATTGCCGCTAGCAATGGCAAGAGCGGCGCCGTTTCGCTCGACGGAAAAATGATCGACAAACCGGTCATCGAAACCGCAAAACGCATTTTGGCGAGAGCCAATCCGATCTGAATGACGGTTTGACCGCCTCCTTTGCAGCCCACGACAAAATCTTTGGCCGGCAGATTTAAAGTAAAGATTTGGCGAAAACTGCGAATTCAAAGTCGTGCACGGAATTTTCAGCGCGATTTGAACCGCGGCGGGTTCTTCGAAAAAAATTTTCAAGCTTGACCGGAGAAGGGGCTCTCAGCACGTCGGCCGTCCACACCGAATGAAACTTTTTATCATTTAAAATCAATATATTAAGTCAATATACAGATCTGATATGCCTGACATAACAATTTGCTATTACGTTGCTCTTTCCCGAAAGAAACAATCTCTTTGCCTGGACCGAAAACGGTTCTTTGCAGAAGTGGCCATTTAGAGCCGCTGCATCTTTGAGGAGGAAGCAAACGTGAAGTTATTCAAAGCCAGTCTGGCCGCCCTAACAGCGGCAGTCCTCATCTCATTCTCGCCAGCCGCAAAAGCGAATGGCGTGGACGAACTGCCAAAAGATATTCAAGAAAAACTCTACAATAAGGCTCTTATGGACCCGGCCCAACCGCTCGGTCCAAGCGCTTACCGCGACTTCAAGGCCAAGAAAGGCCCGCCTTGGAAGATCGGCTATGCGTCTTCTTACGCAGGTAACACATGGCGCGCAGGCGTTATGGACCGCTTGCAGAATGTTGTCATTCCGAAGTGGAAGAAGCTTGGTCTTCTGTCGGACGTAATCATCACGCAGTCGAACCTCGATGACAAAACGCAGATCCAGCAGATGCGCCAGCTTGTGGATCAAGGCGTCGATGCCATTATTGTTTGCTGTTCAAACCCAACCGCTCTGAACCAGACGGTTGAGTACGCAAACAGCAAGGGTGTCCCGGTGTTCTCGGCAACCGGCTATCTCACCTCTGGAAAGACGATGAACTCGTCGTCCAACTACTCGGTCGCGGGCAACATGTTGGGCGAATGGCTTGCCAAAGAAATCGGCGGCAAGGGCAATGTCCTGATCGTTGAAGGCATTCCAGGAACCTCGGCTTCTGACGCTCAGGATCGTGGTGCAAAGGCAGCGCTTGCCAAGTACCCAGACATCAAGATTGTCGGCTCAATTGCGGGCATGTGGACGGACCAGGTTGCCCAGGCCGAAATCCAGAAGTGGCTTGCCACCAATCCGGGCGATCTCGATGGCATTCTCATCCAGTCGGCTTCGGAATTGGGTGCGATCCGCGCCTTGAAGCAGTCTGGCCGCAAGATGCCAAAGATCACAATCGGCGGTGAACTCGGCGCTCTCTGCTACTGGCGCAAGAACCCAGACTTCATTTCGGCAGCTATCCAAACCTGGCCTCCAGGCGATGACTTCGAAATGACCTGGAACATCATGATGCGCACACTTCAGGGCCAAGGCCCGAAAGTGGCGTCGATCCTGACTTCGCCCTATTCGATGAACATCGATGACCTGAAGAAGATCATGAACGAAGATTGCAACGAGGACTCTGATGGCTGGCATATGCCAGGCGTCGAGACTTGGGCTTCTAAGGCCTTCCTCGACAACTTCTTCCTGCGTCCTGCAGATCCTGAAGCTTATAAGCCGTAACGTTCAACAAGGGGCCCGCGTACATTACTGTGCGCGGGCCATGTGACTTTTCATGGCCGTTGCAACTGTCGAGATTTCTGCCGTTCGAAAAACCTTCGGGCCTACGGTAGCGTTAGGAGGAGCAAACCTCCGCGCCTACGAAGGGGAGGTGCATGCCATTGTTGGCGGCAACGGGTCCGGCAAATCTACGCTTGCTAAAGTCATGTCCGGTGTTTTGATCCCGGATAGCGGCCAAGTTTCAATTCTTGGAAAATCCGCATCAACACCGGTCGAAGCGAAAGCGCTCGGCATTGCGAATGTCTACCAGGAAGTCCTCGTTGCCGATGAGTGCTCCGTGCTCGACAATCTCTATCTCGGCTCAGATAATCTCTTCAGCGCCAATATTGGAAACGCTGACAAAATTGAAAAGGCCGAGAAGCTTCTCTACGAGCTTTTGGGTTTTGATCTTGATGTATCAACGCCAGTTGGCGAATTGCCATTATCTCTCAAGCAATGGATCACCATTGCTCGTGCGTTGCTCACAGATCCTAAAGTTCTCATTCTTGATGAGTCGTCCGCAGCTCTTGATTTCGATTCCACCGAGCGACTTTTCAAAAAAGTCCGTGAGATGAAAGCTAAGGGCTGCAGCATTTTCATTGTCACACACCGAATCGCGGAGCTTGTCCGTATTGCCGACCGCGCGACCGTTTTGCGCGATGGCGTTGATGTGGGCTCGCTCGCCAAGGAAGAAATCACCGAAGCGCGCATTCTCGAATTGATCGCCGGAACCGAGCGCGGCAAGACCGCGAGCACGCAGCAGGTTGCCGAAAGGAAAGGTGATCGTGCGGTGATGCGCGTTGATAATGCGCGCGTATGGCATGATGGCGGCAAAATCAATTTCTCGCTTTATCCGGGCGAGATCGTTGGCGTCACGGGACTCGATGGGCAGGGGCAAGCGGATTTCGCGCGCTGCCTAGCGGGCGTGCAGCAATTGATCTCTGGCAAGATCAACATGTTTGACGGCATTGGCACCGAAGAAGTGAATGATCTCGCTACTGCCAAAGAGCACCTAGTCTCTTACGTGTCCGGTGATCGCAAGAAGGAAGGTATCTTCCCTAATCTCAGCATCTTTGAAAATCTGCTGATGCCGATCTATCACGCCTCGCGTCTTGGTGGTTGGCTTAACCTCGTTAACCGCAGCAAGTTGCAGCCAATTTTCAAGTGGGAGTCAGACAAGCTTGCGGTGAAGATGGGATCGCAAGACAATCTCATTACGTCATTGTCAGGCGGCAATCAGCAAAAGGTTTTAATCGCGCGTGCTTTCGCTGAAAAGCCGGAAGTACTGATCCTGAACGATCCGGCGCGCGGTATTGATATTGGTGCCAAGCTTGATCTCTATCGCAACCTTCGGGACTTCGCGTCGAAGGGCAAGTCGGTTGTGTTTCTATCGTCTGAAGTCGAGGAATTCCTCAATCTTTGCACACGCGTCATCGTGTTTCGCAATGGCGTGATTTCATCGGAATTCACGCCACCTTACAGCGGTCACGGATTATTGAACGCGATGTTTGGACGCAAAGACAGTGAGGATCTTGTTGGCGATGTCCATCATGAAGATGTCGAACAGGGCTTCAATCCGCTGTCAACGCCGCCGAAACACTGGGATAACGGCAGCCCCGTAGAGAAACCATTGCCACAATGAATTGGAGTTTTGAAATGTCTTTCAGGAGGAAATCATGAGCCGCATGGGTGGCCGCAAGGCCTTTGACCTTGAGTGGGTTGAGCGCTGGGCGCGCCAAGTAAACGAAGACCGCCGCTTGCCTGTGATTGGCCGCTTTTTCTCGGGCCGCTTTGTGCTGGGCATCGATGACACGGACTTTCTGATCGAAGTCAATAAAGGCAAGGTGCAGAAAATCGCCGAGGGGCTAGCCCCCAATGATTTTGGTTTTGAATTTGCTTTGCGTGCATCGAGCGCCACATGGGGCAAGTTCGCGCAACAAATTCCACCGCCCATGTTCAATGATATCTGGGCCATGGCGCATCCGCTTCACCGTCATTTGCGCATCGACGGCAATGCAATGACATTCTGGCAAAATCTGAGAGCTCTCACGCATATGCTCTCGCTC
>CANGPA010000077.1 GCA_947455645.1 Hyphomicrobiales bacterium
AGCAGTGCGCAAATCGCAACACTCGACATATGGCAATTCGCGCCTGAACCATCCGTCGCGTTTACGCCGTCAACGAAGCCATCAAAATGTTTGACGCGCTCATAGACATCATCAGGGTTCGCGCTGTCTGGCGGATTAAGCTCGGCGGTGACGGCGAATTCGCCACGACGCAACACGCGTTCTAAGCGACCGCGCGAAGAATGACCCGGTAATTCGGGCAAAGGAGACGCAGGCGTCGGACCAAGATCAGTGGCGGGAATGGGAGGAGACATGGTTACACTCTTACTCGTGTGCGCCTTGCGAAACAGCAAGCCAGGAAGAACGGCCTTTCAAGCGATGATCAATCGGCTTTTGTACATCCATGATCTTGTCGCCCTCTTTCATGAGGCGACTGCCTTCCCAGCCTTTGACCCAAACGCACGGCATCTCGGCATAGACTTCGCAATTGCCATTCGCGCGCACACCGCCGCACGGACCATTGCGCAAATTCTTCGGGCAATTCATCGGGCAAGACATGCCAGTTGAGGACAGAATACACTGGCCGCACATGCGGCAATCAAACAAAGCACTCTTGATTGTTTTCTCAACCGCGACCATCGGCTTTTCCATGCGCTCATAACCGATGAGTTTGAACACAGGCGCCAAGCCGCGCAGCACGGACTCAACAATCGAATAGGTGATTTCCATACCGCGCGCATGACGGTTGGCCCAAAAGCGCAACGCGAATTTTGAACCATCGCGCGGTGGCTTTGTGGAGGCTTCAAAGGCAAAGGGAACGCGTGACATTAGTTCGTCTCCTCAAGACCCTGATTTTTGGCAAGCTTCGCTAAACGCTCATTCGGATAATCGGCTTCGAGCTTTGCGGCCCATGCCGATGCTTCCGCCTCGAGATCATCGCTGACTTCAACAGGATCCGCGCGGCGCCAATCGGCAAGATAGGCATCGGTTGATTCCGCGCCGGCTTTCATCGCCGCCGCGTCAATCGCTGTGACAAAGCGTTCAGGCAATTCGCGCTTGGCGCTGGTGCGGCCTTGTTTCACGATGACCTGCGCGGGCATGTCGCGCCAATAAACGATAATCAGTTGAGCCATGGCTCAAAACCCTCCCGATTTATAAGGATTTTATACGGCAGGCGTGCGCGGGTGGATGCGACCGTTTCCGGTGACAAATGTCTCCAATCCGCCAAGTCCCGTGACGCGCATCTCGAAAGCGAGATCCAGCCGTTCCGCCGCTTTGCGCGCTTTCTTTTCCAAAGCGGGATCAGACATCTGCGCGAGATAGACCACGCGCTTGTAATGGCCGAAAATATCTTTGCGGAGCTGCGGGTAACGGTCGAGGCCCATGCCTTGAATGATCAGGCGATCAAAATGCCGCACGAGATAATCGGTTAGAAAGAATGAGCCGAGCTCTTCATCCATCAGCTGATCGAATTCACCGGGCTTTGCATAAAATGCATAGCAATGATCGCCCTCGATCCGCTCGACGCGCTCTTCTTCCAAAACTTTGTCGAGAAGTCCGCCGGTGCCGCAATCACCATAAAGACAGAGAATGTCAGCATAGCCGTCCGCCCGCGCTTTGCGGATTTTCTTGCGCACGCCATCGGGAATCTTTTGCGGATGATTGTGCCAGATCGCTGGCAGGCAGGTGATGTCGAGATGGTCGAGCTTATTGAGCGCTTTCGCGTCAATCAATTCACGCGCAAGAGCTCCGCAGGCAATAACGAGTGTTTTGCCTGCGGCCTTGATCACGCCCGGATCGTGCGTTGCGAAAGAAGCGATTTCGCGGTTTCAACCGCCACCGCCGCATCGCGGCAATAGGCGTCGGCACCGACCGCTTCCGCAAAGGCTTCGTTCAAGGGCGCACCACCGACGAGCACGAGGAAGTCGTTGCGCATGCCCTTTTCTTTGAGCGTGTCGATCACGACTTTCATATAAGGCATTGTGGTGGTCAGAAGCGCCGACATGCCCAAAATGTCAGGCTTATGTTCTTCGAGCGCTTCGATATATTTTTCGACCGGATTGTTGATGCCGAGATCGATCACTTCGAAGCCCGCACCTTCCATCATCATGCAAACAAGATTCTTGCCGATGTCGTGAATATCGCCCTTCACGGTACCGATAACCATCTTGCCGACCTTCGGCGCACCGGTTTCGGCGAGCAAAGGACGCAGCAATTGCATACCGGCCTTCATCGCATTCGCCGACATCAACACTTCGGGCACAAAGAGAATGCCGTCGCGGAAATCGACGCCGACGATGCGCATGCCTTCAACAAGCGCTTTGGTCAGAATGTCGTATGGGGTCCAGCCGCGCTTCAAGAGCACATTGACGCCTTCGACGATTTCTTCGCCAAGACCGTCATAAAGATCGTCATGCATCTGCTCGACGAGTTCATCGTCACTAAGCGTATTGAGGTCGAGATCACCGTCGGCCATGGTCTTCAATGCTCCGCGAGGGACTGGTTGTATTTTTCCTCATAATCCGAATAGGGGCCTCGCGTCGAGATCGCTGTCGGAATTGGGACGTTCCCTCCCCTGATTACGACAGGGGAGAGGCCGGTTTTATGCAGACTGCGACAAAACGGCGCAGCTGTGATTTAACACAGGGGTCTTCGACGCGGTGCTAAGCGCGCAGCCGCTCATTTTCGGGGTCGAACGGTGACTCCGGAATGACGGTGGCCTTGTAGGTTTTGCCCAGAATGACCACGTCGAGTTCGGTGCCAATGGCGGCAAATTCAGGGGCGACCATGCCGAGCGCCAGCGATTTGTTGAGCCGCCAGCCGAAGCCGCCAGATGTGGTGCGGCCGATGGTCTCGCCGTCTTTCTGGATCGCTTCCGAGCCACGCGCATCGACGTCTTCGATGCCATGTACCTCCATCGTGATGAAAGCGTTTTTGAACCCCTTCTGCTGTCCTTCGACGAGCTTGTCGCGGCCCAAGAACTGGCCTTTGTTCGGATGCACAAAACGATGTAGGCCTGATTCAAAAGCGGAATACTCGATCGACATTTCACGGCCGACCAGACGATAGGATTTTTCAATCGCCATCGCCATCATCGCGCGGATGCCGAACGGCTTGATGCCGAATTTCGCACCGGCTTTCATCAACAAATCAAAGAGATGATTTTGCATTTCAATCGGGTGATGGAATTCATAGCCCAATTCGCCGATGAAGTTCACGCGCAGCACATCGCATTGCACCGCGCCGACCGAAATGCGCTGACCCGTCAACCACGGGAAGGCGGCGTTCGACATGTCCGTATCGGTCAAGGATTGCAAGACTTCACGTGACTTCGGACCGGCGAGCACCAACACACCATAGGCCGTTGTGATCGGCGTGAAACGCACACTGCCATCCTTTGGCAGAAGCTTTTTCAGCGTGTCATGGTCGTGACGCTCAAGCGCCCCCGCCGAGACGAGATAGAACGTATCCGGCGCACTTTCATAGACCGTAAATTCAGCACGCACACCACCGCGCGTTGTGAGCAAATGGCAAAGCGCAATGCGACCACGTTGTTTGGGAATGCGATTGGCAAAAATTGAATCAAGCCAAGCGCGCGCACCGGGGCCTGACACAATGCATTTGGCGAAGGCCGACATATCCTGCAAGCCGACGCCATTGGTGACGTTTTTCACTTCTTCGCCGACAAAGGGGAAATAATTCGAGCGACGGAAGCTCCACTTTTCTTTCACCTTGCCATCCTCGGCAGCCGGCGCATGGTTTTCGTTTGTGAGCACGTCATCGACATTGAGCTCAGATGCCGGCACTTCATAACCGGGAGGGGCAAACCAGTTCGGACGCTCCCACCCATAAACGGAACCGAACACCGCGCCGAGCGCCTTCATGCGATCATAGCAAGGGGTCTGACGCAAAGGCCGCGCGGCCACACGTTCTTCATCCGGATAATGCGGCGTAAAGACATTGGCATAGGCTTCTTCGTTCTTTTCCCGAAGATAACCGCGGCCAGCATAAGGGCCGAAGCGACGCGGATCGACGCCCATCAAATCAACCGTTGGCTCGCCATCCACAATCCATTCGGCAAGCTGCCAACCAGCGCCACCCGCAGCCGTGACGCCGAAGCTGTGACCTTCATTCAACCACACATTCGGCAGATCCCATGCAGGGCCGACAATCGGATTGCCATCGGGCGTGTAAGCAATCGCACCGTTGTAAACCTTCTTGATGCCGACTTCGCCGAAAGCTGGAACGCGCACAATCGCCGCTTCAATATGCGGCGCAAGACGATCAAGATCTTCCTGGAAGAGTTCGTATTCGGAATCCTTATGTGGACCATCGACATAGCAGACGGGCGCGCCTTTTTCATAAGGGCCGAGAATGAAACCGCCGGCTTCTTCACGCATATACCATGACGAATCCGCTTCGCGCAGAACGCCCATTTCGGGCAAGCCCTTTGCGTGACGTTCTTGAACAGCCGGGTGCGGTTCGGTGACGATATATTGATGCTCAACAGGGATGACCGGAACATCGAGGCCGAGCATTTTGCCCGTTTGGCGCGCGAAATTGCCGGATGCTGAAACGATGTGCTCGCAGGTGATGTCGCCCTTGTCGGTTTTGACAAGCCATTCACCCGATGCTGTGCGCTCAATCGCTGTCACGCTTGTGTTGCGATAGATTTCCGCACCGCGTGCACGCGCACCCTTTGCGAGCGCCTGTGTGAGATCGGCAGGCTGGATATAGCCGTCATCCGGATGCTGAATCGCGCCGAGAAGCCCTTCGGTGTTGCAAAGCGGCCAGATTTCTTTGACTTGCGCTGGCGTCAATCGATTGACCTTGACGCCAATCGTTTCACCAACGCCGGCATAATACATGAACTCATCCCAACGCGTTTTGGTGCGCGCGAGGCGGATATTAGAAACCTTCTTGAAGCCGACCGACTGACCGGTCTCGGCCTCGAGGCTGCCATAGAGATTGACCGAGTATTTATGCAGCTGGCCGACAGAATAAGACATGTTAAACAGCGGCAACAAACCGGCAGCATGCCAGGTCGAACCGGAGGTCAGCTCCTTGCGCTCGATAAGCACGACATCCGACCAGCCTTTTTTGGCAAGATGATAAAGCGTCGAGACGCCGACGACGCCCCCGCCAATGACAACAACCCGGGCTGTGGTTTTCATCGCTCAACGCTCCTCTGATCCATCCCATCTTTGCCGATCTTAGCGATCGGTTTTTCGGAGGCTACCTTCCCCGAACGGCTTTTAGCCCGCTAACGGCTTTTCGACGCCGGATGTCTTCCAGCCGTCAAGATTGCCCTTAAACCGTCATGGAATGGCACATTACCGCGTTTCATTCATGAGTGCGATGAGCAGGTCTCATCCAAATGACGGCTTGCGACAAGAAATGACGTGATTGGGGCAGTCATCCTCGTCATTTCAGGGGTAAGAGCGAAAGGATCATAGATTTTGGCGGCGGCTCAAGCGCCGCTCGTAAACCGCGGAGGCCGGGATGACTGATTTGGCACAAGACACCCAAACCGATGGCCGTCGCGGTCGTGAAGCCCGCCGGGCCGCACGGGCGACGCGTGGTGGTGCGTCCATTCCCTATATTACGCGCCAAAGCCCGCTTGTCGAATTCCTCTCCGAAGAAGCGATGCAGATCATCGAGCACAATGCCGAAACACTGCTCGAAGAAATCGGCATCGAGTTTCGCGATTATCCGAATGCGCTGAAACTCTTGAAAGACGCCGGTTGCGACATTCAAGGCGAGCGCGTGCGTTTTCCGCGGGGTCTTGCGAAGAAGCTGATCTCGACGGTTCCATCCGAATATACGCAACATGCGCGTAACCCCGCGCGCAATGTGCAAATTGGTGGCAAGAACACGGTGTTCGCACCGGTCTATGGTTCACCCTTCGTGCATGATCTCGACAAGGGTCGTCGCTACGGCACGATTGAAGACTTTCAGAATTTTGTGAAGCTCGCTTATATGTCGCCCTTCATGCATCACTCAGGCGGTACCGTGTGTGAACCGGTCGATCTGCCGGTGAACAAGCGCCATCTTGAGATGGTCTATGCGCATATGCGCTACTCGGACAAAGCCTATATGGGATCCGTCACGCATCCTGATCGCGCGCAGGACACGGTGAACCTTGCGAAGATCATGTTTGGCGAAGAGTTCATTGATCAAAACACGGTTTTGACAAGCCTTATCAACGCGAATTCGCCGATGGTGTGGGACAATACAATGCTGGGTGCGGCGGAAGTTTACGCACGCAACAATCAGGCCTGCATCATCACGCCGTTCATTCTTTCAGGCGCGATGAGCCCTGTGACGATTGCCGGCACGCTCACGCAAGTGCTCGCAGAAGTTTGGGCTGGTACATCCTTCGTACAGCTCGTGCGTCCCGGCGCGCCGGTGATATTCGGCACTTTCGTGTCAACACTCTCGATGCAATCGGGTGCGCCGACATTCGGCACGCCGGAAGGTTCACTCGCGATCTTCGGCGCCGCACAACTCGCGCGTCGCATGAAGATGCCGTTCCGCACCGGCGGCTCGCTCTGCTCGTCGAAATTGCCGGATGCGCAAGCCGCTTATGAAAGCGCCAATACGCTGATGCCGACTTTGCTCGCAGGCACCAATTTCGTGCTTCATGCCGCAGGGTGGATGGAAGGCGGGCTTGCCTCGTCATATGAAAAATTCATCATGGATTGTGACCAGCTTGGCGCGATGCATGTGCTCGCCAAGGGCGTTGATATGAGCGAAAATGGTCAAGCCATGGACGCGTTCCGCGAAGTGCCTCCAGGCGGTCACTTCTTGGGCTCGGCCCATACGCAGGCCAATTTCGAAACCGCCTTTTATCGCTCGAGCGTCTCTGACAATAATTCCTTCGAGCAATGGGATGCGGAAGGCCGCAAGGACGCCGCGCAACGCGCGAACGGGATCTTCAAGCGCATGCTGGGCGAATACGAAGCCCCTGCGATTGATCCGGGGGTGGACGAGGCGTTGCGCGACTATATCGAGCGCAAAAAAGCCTCAATGCCCGACGCAACCTACTGAAACAGGGCGATTTCGGCCGTCTCACCCGCGAAAGCGGTGGATAACCCGGAATTGACGGTGCCTTTCCTTCTCACTTAAGGTTTTGAGGAGAAGGTCCTGAATCGTTGTGCGGATTCGCTCCCGATAGGAGTTCCACCCGTGCCGGTTTAAGGTGCAGCTTTCGAGGTCCGCTTCGCTATGGCAAAGGCCGTTTCTCCGGCAATCACCCAATCGCTGGCGCAGTTGCGCCAAGCGGTCACCGCGCTTGAAAGCGTGGTAGCGCGGCGCGCCGATGATGACCGCACGCTTGATCTGATGAAAAAGGAACTCGCCATCATGCAGGATGAGCGGGCGAAATTGGCGCTTGATCTGGATACCGCACTTGCCAAAGCCGCACGGCTTGACGCCGTGACCGGTGAATTGGCGCGGCGCGTTGATCGCGCGACGATGACGGTGCGCGAAGTTCTTGCTGATCTCACACCGCGGAGCTGATGCATTATGGGACAGGTCACCGTCACTGTTGCCGACAAGACCTACCGCATTGCCTGCAATGACGGACAAGAACCGCACCTCATCAAGCTGGCCGCGGAACTTGACCGCAAGATCAACGAAATGCGTGATTCATTTGGTGAGATTGGTGACAGCCGCCTCACAGTGATGGCCGCGATTACCTTTATGGATGATCGGGAAGAGTTGAAAACCAAACTCGCCGCGCTTGAGAATGAAATTGCCTATCTCAAAGAAACGCGCGCGACGATTGACATGGCGACGACGAAAACAGAATCCGAAATCGCTGCGGCCATTGCCGGCGCTGCAAGCCGGATTGAAGAGATCGCCAAGCGCCTTAACGGCGCCAGCGATTAACTCAGGCTCACGCCTCTTTCGCGCGATCGCGCAACACGAATTTCTGAATCTTGCCTGTTGATGTTTTCGGCAATTCCGTAAACACGATATGACGCGGGCATTTGAAGGAGGCGAGATGCGTCTTGCACCACGCAATCAATTCATCTGCCGTCGCTGTCTTACCCGGCTTTAACTCGACAAAAGCGCACGGCGTCTCGCCCCATTTTTCATCGGGCTTTGCCACCACAGCTGCGGCTTGCACCGCCGGATGTTTGAACAACGCATCTTCAACTTCGATGGACGAGATATTCTCACCGCCGGAAATGATGATGTCCTTCGAGCGATCCTTCAATTGAATATAGCCATCAGCATGCCGCACACCGAGATCGCCGGAGTGGAAATAGCCGCCACGAAATGCCTCTTCCGTCGCGGTTTTGTTTTTGAGATAGCCCTTCATCACGACATTGCCGGAGAACATGACTTCGCCCAAAACGTCGCCATTGCGCTCAACGGGCTTCATAGTTTCAGGATCCATGACATCAAGATCTTCAAGCGCGCCGTAACGCACGCCTTGACGTGCTTTTTTCGCGGCTTGTGTAACGGGCTCAAGATCATTCCACGACTCGTGCCAATCATTCACGACGGCCGGGCCATAAGTTTCGGTCAAACCATAAAGATGCGTGACATTAAAGCCCGCGGCTTTCATGCCCGCGAGAACCGCTTCGGGCGGCGGCGCCGCGGCTGTAAAAAATTCAACCACATGCGGCAGAGGTTTCTTTTCATCCTCAGGCGCATTGAGCAAAGTCGACATGACAATCGGTGCGCCGCAGAGATGTGTGACCTTATGCGTGGCAATCGCCTCATACATCAGCTTCGCGCGCACTTGCCGCAAACAGACATGCGTGCCGACCGCAACCGAGATCGACCACGGAAAACACCAGCCATTGCAATGGAACATCGGCAATGTCCAGAGATAGACCGGATGTTTCGCCATGCCGCAAGTGAGCACATTGCCTTGTGCTAAGAGATGGGCACCACGATGATGATAGACAACGCCTTTCGGATTGCCCGTGGTGCCTGATGTGTAATTCAGTGAAATCGCATCCCACTCATCGCCCGGTGCGGCACGCTTATAATCGCTCGAGCCCTCGGCAATGAAATCCTCATACTCAAGCGAACCGATGCGCTCCCCTTCGCCTTGAAATTCGGGATCGTCATAATCGATTACAAGCGGCTTGGCTTTGCAGGTTTCAAGCGCCACTTTCATCAATTTGGAAAACTCACGATCAACAATCACGACCTTCGCTTCGCCATGATCGAGCGAGAAGGAGATAATCGCCGCATCAAGCCGCGTGTTCAGTGTGTTCAACACCGCACCCGTCATCGGCACACCATAATGGCATTCAAGCATCGCCGGCGTATTGGCGAGCAGAACCGCGACCGTATCGCCCCGCCCAATACCGCGAC
>CANGPA010000078.1 GCA_947455645.1 Hyphomicrobiales bacterium
ATAAAGAAGATCATCGCGGCCCGGCGCGCCGAAACTTGAGACATAGCCTTGTCGAAACCGTTTGATCGTTTCTGTGGTGAGTTGAACTTCACTCATCGGCACGAGATCCAACGCCCTTAACTGACCGGTGGTTCTTTGGGTTTCGGGATCAAAACTTCGGATCGACTCAAGCGTGTCCCCAAAAAAATCGAGACGAACAGGCGCAGGCATTCCCGGCGCAAACAAATCAATGATACCGCCACGAACCGCATATTCCCCCGTCTCGCGCACGGTCGTTGCTTTCAGAAAGCCATTCGATTCAAGCCAACGGGCGAGTGCAGTTGTATCAACACGATTACCGGGTGCTGCGGAAAAACTGTCGGCAGCGATTTTGACGCGTGCGGGCACACGTTGCATGACGCCGTTGGCTGTCGCAATGACAATTCTCGGACGATCTTCACCACTGGCCGAACGCGCAAGCCGCGCCAATACCGTCATGCGTCGCGCTGCAATACCGATATGGGGCGAGACACGATCATAAGGCTGACAATCCCAATTCGGAAAAGACAGAATTTCGATCTCAGGTGCAAGAAAAGCCAATGCGGATTCGAGCTGTGCCTGACGCTGCCCGTCACGCGCAATAAAAGTGAGAGCGGCAGATCCTTTCGAATGGGATTTGGCGAGTTGGCGAGCAAGATCAGCCACAACAATGGCATCATACCCATCAGGCACCGAGGTCAGAAGAAATGACTTCTGATCTGTCAGATGGCGCACAGCTGTTTTGAAAAAATCAACCATCGATCAATGAACGTTAAAGATTGATCGGATGTGCATGATCGTGAAACGCTTTTAGCCCGCGAAAAATTTCCGTATCGAAGGCGGGCGGAACCGGAACCGAACCGACGATCCAACTCAAGATTTCTTGATCTTGTTGCTCGCTGAGCGCTTCAAACAGATCGAGCTCCTCGTCAGACAAGGTAGCGAGGCGGGCATCCGCAAAACCACCCATTAAGGGATCCATTTCGCGCATGCCACGATGCCAAACCCGATAAAGAAGACGCCGCCGCCGCGGATCAAGATTTGCACTCGATAATGTTGTTCCGCTCATAAGGATGCCCCCGATCCGACCGAAGGCTTTGAAGACCAAAGCGCAAGATCGCCACGCTCCCAACCCGCCTTTGTGTGTTCAATAAAATCGGTCAATCTTCTCTCGCGAATGGATAAACGCAAACCCGCCATCAAGGATTGATAATAAGCGAGATTAATGCCGGTCAGGAGCATCATACCTAAAATCTCATCAGATTTGACGAGATGATGGAGATAGGCGCGGCTATAAAGACGTGCGGGCTCCCAATCACTTTCTTCATCAAGAGGGCGAGGGTCATCCGCATGGCGTGCATTTTTGAGATTGATTTTACCAAATCTTGTATAGGCAAGCCCATGGCGCCCCGCGCGTGTGGGCATTACACAATCAAACATATCGACACCACGCCGCACGCTTTCGACAATGTCGTCGGGTGTCCCAACGCCCATCAGATAGCGCGGCTTTTCTTGCGGTAAATGTGGCTCGACCGTCTCGATCATACGCAACATGATCTCTTGTGGTTCGCCAACTGCCAAACCGCCGATCGAATAGCCTTTGAGATTCATTGCGGCGAGTGATTGTGCGCTTTTGATCCGCAGCGCTTCGACCGCGCCGCCTTGAACAATGCCAAACATCGCGCGTCCGTCCTGTGTGCCAAATTTTACCGCACAGCGTTCGGCCCAACGGAGCGATAATTCCATTGCCTTTTCAGCATCCTTATCACTGCAAGGCAATTTCACACATTCATCCAGTTGCATTTGAATGTCGGAGCCAAGCAGGCCTTGAATTTCGATTGAACGCTCTGGTGTCAATTCATAAGACGCGCCATCAATATGCGACCGGAATGTCACGCCCTTTTCGGTGATCTTTCTGAGCTTGGCGAGCGACATGACTTGAAAGCCGCCCGAGTCTGTTAAAATCGGATAGGGCCAATTCATCATTTTATGAAGTCCGCCAAGCGCCGCCACACGCTCTGCCCCCGGACGCAACATCAAATGATACACATTGCCCAAGACAATATCGGCCCCAAGCGCACGAACTTCTTGCGGATGCATCGCCTTTACGGTGCCGGCGGTGCCAACGGGCATAAAGGCGGGCGTGCGCACGTCACCGCGTGAGGTGATGACTCGCCCGCTGCGTGCCGCGCCATCACGCGCCTCAATTTCAAAGGCAAAGGATTTATGTTCAGTCACGAAACAGGGTCCTGTTTGGCACGAAAGAGAAGACTGGCATCCCCATAGGAATAAAACCGATACCCCTTCTCGATGGCGTATCTATAGGCTTTCTTTATCCTGTCCAGACCGGAAAAAGCCGAAACCAGCATGAGAAGCGTTGAACGCGGCAAATGGAAATTTGTGAGCAAGACATCAACTGCGCGAAATTGATAACCCGGTGTGATAAAGATCGAAGTATCGCCAGACCACGGAACGAAGCGGCCATTTGGCTCCACCGCCGATTCAAGAAGCCTCAAAGAAGTTGTGCCCACGGCGACGATGCGCTTTCCCGCTTGCCGCGCGTGATTGAGCGCATCGGACGCAGCAGTATTGATCGTTCCCCATTCGGCGTGCATGCGATGGTCTTTGGTGTCCTCTACTTTGACCGGAAGAAATGTGCCCGCGCCGACATGTAAAGTGACGCGGATAATTTCGATCCCTTTGGCCTTGAGGTCTTCAATCAATCGGGGTGTAAAATGTAACCCCGCTGTTGGTGCGGCAACAGCGCCAGACTGATCGGCAAAAATCGTTTGATAATCTTGCGCGTCTTTTTGATCCTCCGCCCGCTTTGCTGCGATATAGGGTGGAAGGGGCATCTGCCCTATTTCGACAATAGCCGCATCGAGGACTGCGCCAGATAAAGAGAATTCGAGGAGGATCTCGCCCCCTTCGCCCTTTTCGACAACGCGCGCCGAAAGAGTGTGACTGCCATCACCGTCTTTTGAAAATTGAACTGTTTCGCCAAGGTCAAGTTTCTTGGCCGGCCGGACAAAACACCGCCACTGCGCGCTCGTCTCCCGCTTATGCAAAGTCACATCTATTTTTGCGACCGCTTCACCGCGGCGCCTGTGACCAAACAAACGGGCGGGGATGACTTTCGTGTCGTTCACCACCAGCACATCGCCTGCCGATAAGAGCGCAGGTAAATCATAGACATGATTGTCTTCGCAATCCGTGCGATCTGCATGCAAAACAAGAAGCCGCGCGGTGTCGCGCGGCTCTACCGGTCTTAAAGCGATGTGATCGGCAGGCAAGTCAAAGTCGAATTCATCGACGCGCATTTGAACCCGCTGCCTTCCGTTTCAATCAACGCGCTTCGACATGCGCTTTGATAATCGAGTCGGGATCGCGCACGGGTTCGCCGCGCTTGATCTTATCGACATTGTCCATGCCCTCGACGACCTGACCCCAAACGGTGTATTGGCGATCAAGGAAGCGCGCATCATCAAAGCAAATGAAGAATTGCGAATTCGCGCTGTCTGGATTGGACGAACGCGCCATGGATGCTGTGCCCCGCACATGCGGTTCAGCGTTGAATTCCTGTTTCAAATTCGGATAGGTTGAGCCACCCGTACCGGTGCCATGCGGGCAGCCGGTTTGCGCCATAAACCCTTCGATCACACGATGGAAAACAATGCCATCGTAAAACCCGTCTTCCGCGAGCTTTTTGATATGAGCGACGTGATTGGGTGCTAGATCCGGGCGGAACTTAATGACGACATCGCCCTTGGTCGTTTCAAGCACAAGATGCTCGGCGCCGCCGGATTTATGGGCTGATTTTGTCTCTGCTTTTGCAGCCGGTGCCTTTTTGGGCGCCGCTGGCTTTTTTGCTTTTGCCGATGATTTTGGAGTCGTAGCCATCACTCAAATCCTTCCTTACTTCGCATCTTCCATGAGTTGCATTTTGATAATTTTATCGGGACCCTTGACCATACCACTTGGCGGATCACCCCTTTTGATTTGATCAACGAATTCCATACCGGAGACAACTTCACCAAAGACTGTGTATTTTCCATTTAGGGTAGGTGCAGGCTGAAAGCAGATGAAAAATTGCGAATTCGCGGAATTCGGATCATTGGCGCGCGCCATACCAATGGTCCCACGATTGAAGGGTTGTGGTGAAAACTCCGCCTGTATATCAGGCCTATGTGATCCATGGATACCGGTGCCAGTTGGATCACCCGCCTGCGCCATAAATCCATCAAGAACGCGATGAAACACAATGCCATTGTAAAAACCTTCTTTAACAAGGGCTTTAATTTGGGCAACGTGTTTGGGCGCGAGGTCCGGACGCAATTTGATGATGACGCGGCCATCCTTCAAATCAAGATATAAAGTGTTTTGCGGGTCAAGCGTTTGAGCAACAGCAAATTGCCCACCACAAAGGAAACAAAACGCGACCGCAAAAATATGCGCAAGAACGAGACGGCGGATCATACCAAAACTCCAAAGGGAATGAGCAACAAACTAGCCGATCGTTTTGAATTTAGCGACCAGTTTTGACTGAACAAAGGCAGGCACAAAGGGTGACACATCGCCGCCAAGACGCGCGATCTGACGCACAAGTGAGGCCGTAATCGGGCGAACCGCTGGCGACGCCGGTATAAAAATTGTTTGAAGTCCGGGCGCCATGGCCTGGTTCATGCCGGCCATCTGCATTTCATAATCAAAATCGGTTCCGTCGCGCAAACCGCGCAATAGCAAAGTTGCGCCCGAACGTCGTGCGGCATCGATTGCAAGATCATCAAATGAAACAATCTCGAGCACGGATCCGGCTGAAGAAGCCGCCGCATGACAGGCTTCCTCGATCAACGCTTTGCGTTCTTCAGGCGTGAACAGCGGAGCCTTTGACGGATGAACACCGATTGCGACCGTCAAATGATCCACCAATTGCAGCGCATGGATCAATACATCGACATGGCCATTCGTAATGGGATCAAAAGATCCCGCATAAAAGCCCCGCCGCGATTTCTGACTTGCCATTGTGAACGTCCCCTCGCCTACCGCCGAGGATCAGGAGTCATCTGACCCGTTAACAACCGATGAATCATCGCCCGTCTCCGCGTCATCCAAACCCTCATCGCCAATGCGCTCAACCGACACCACATGCTCCTCGTCAGCCGTATTGAATACGGTTACGCCTTGCGTGCTTCGTCCGGCCACGCGGATGCCGTCAACCGGGCAGCGTATGAGTTGGCCCCCATTCGTCACGAGCATGATCTGATCGGTGACATCGACGGGGAAAGACGCAACGAGCTTTCCGTTCCGCTCATTGACCGCCATCGCAACAATGCCCTTACCACCACGACCGGTGACGCGATACTCATAGGCCAAACTACGTTTGCCATAGCCGTTTTCGGAAATGGTCAAAATCACCTGCTCACGCGCGGAGAGCTCGGCATAGCGCTCTTGTGACAAAGCGGCATCGGCAACAATGTCCTCATCGGCTTCGACCTCTTCAAGACCGACTTCACCCGATACCGCACGGCGCATTTTGATATAAGCTGAGCGTTCTTCGGCGGTAGCATCCACGTGGCGCAAAATCGCCATCGAGATGACGCGATCATCCTTTGAAAGATTGATCCCGCGCACGCCCGTTGAATCGCGCCCCTTGAAGACGCGCACATCGTCAACTGCAAAGCGAATGCATTGACCGATTGCCGTCGTGAGCAAGACATCATCTTCCGCGGTGCAGATCTGGACATCGACGATCATATCGCCATCGTCGAGTTTCATCGCGATTTTGCCCGCCTTATTCACTTGCGTGAAATCGGACAATTTATTGCGCCGAACATTGCCATTCGCGGTGGCGAACATCACGTCGAGGCGATCCCAATCCTCTTCATTTTCCGGCAACGGCATAATCGTCGTGATGCGCTCGCCTGCATCCAAAGGCAACATATTGATCAGTGCTTTACCACGCGCGTTTGGTGCGGCTTCCGGCAGACGCCAGACTTTTTCCTTATAGGCTTGACCCATAGAGGAAAAGAACAGGATCGGCGTATGGGTTGATGCCACAAACAAACGGCTGACAAAATCCTCATCGCGGGTCTGCATGCCCGAGCGCCCTTTGCCACCTCGGCGCTGGGCGCGGTAGGTCGATAGGGGAACGCGCTTGATATAGCCCGCATGCGATACGGTAACGACCATGTCCTGACGTTGAATGAGATCTTCATCCTCAACATCAGCATCCCATTCCGAAAAGGCCGTGCGCCGCGGCGTGGCATAAGCTGTTTTCACCTCAATCAATTCATTCGAAATGATTGACATGATCCGCACTCGTGACCGCAGAATATCGAGATAGTCTGCAATTTCAGCCGCAATCGTATTCAACTCATCCGCGATTTCATCACGACCCAATGCGGTCAATCGAGCAAGGCGCAATTCGAGAATAGCGCGCGCTTGTGCATCCGAAAGGCGATAAGTCCCTTCGCTTGATACTTTGTGACGCGGGTCATCAATCAATTCAATCAAGGACGCGACATCGCGAGCAGGCCAGTCGCGCGTCATCAGTGCTTCGCGTGCGGTATTGGGATCGGGCGCGGTGCGGATGGTTTGAATCACTTCATCGATATTGGCGACAGCGATGGCAAGACCGACAAGGACATGCGCGCGATCACGCGCCTTGCCAAGACGGAACTTGGTCCGACGGCTGACCACCTCTTCGCGAAATTCAACGAAGGCACGAATGAAATCAAAAAGCGTAAACACTTCCGGACGACCGCCATTGAGCGCAACCATGTTGCACCCAAAGCTCGCCTGCAATTGCGTATAGCGCCAAAGTTGGTTGAGGACGACATCGCCCACCGCGTCGCGCTTCAACTCAATCACAATGCGCATACCATCGCGGTCGGATTCGTCACGAAGGTCCGAAATACCTTCAACCCGCTTTTCGCGAACAAGCTCCGCGATTTTTTCAATCAGATGCGATTTGTTTACCTGATAAGGAATTTCCGTGATGATGATCGTCTCACGGCCTTGCTTGCCCGCTTCCACTGTGGCTTTCGCGCGCACAACGACGGAACCGCGACCCAAATGATAAGCAGCGCGCACGCCACCACGACCCAAAATTGTACCACCCGTTGGAAAATCCGGTCCGGGAACAATCTCGATCAACCGATCAATACTGACCGCTGGGTCTTCAATATAGGCAAGACATGCGTCAATGACTTCACCAAGATTATGCGGCGGGATATTGGTCGCCATACCCACGGCAATGCCACCCGCACCATTGACCAGAAGATTGGGATAGCGCGCCGGCAAAACGATGGGCTCGCGCTCCGAACCATCATAGTTCGGCTGGAAATCAACCGTGTCTTCATCAAGGTCATCGACGATCGACATTGCGGGCTTTGCAAGGCGCACTTCCGTGTAACGCATTGCCGCCGCGGGATCGCCGTCGACCGAACCGAAATTGCCCTGCCCGTCAATGAGCGGCAGACGCATGGAAAAATCCTGCGCCATACGAACCAAAGCGTCATAAATCGACTGATCACCATGCGGGTGATATTTACCGATGACATCACCCACAATACGCGCGGATTTGCGATAGGCCTTATCGGGCGTATAGCCATTCTCAATCATCGAATAGAGAATACGGCGATGCACGGGCTTCAAGCCATCACGCGCATCCGGAAGCGCGCGCGACACGATCACGCTCATCGCGTAATCGAGATAAGAGCGCTTCATTTCATCGGTAATGGATACCGGTCTGATGTCCTGCGGGGTCGGGACGGGCGGCGGGGCTGAATTATCGGACAAAATGGATGCTCACAGGCCAAGATAAAAGATCTGGCTCGTTCCTACCCGATTCTAACCCGCATGCCTATTCGAAAGGCACCTCATCCACTGCAGGATTTTCTTATGTTTTCAGTACTTTATAAAAATGAATGACAGGCTTCTCAGCCAAAGAAAACCGCATTCATGATCCGGCCGGGCAAAAGCGTGAAAATCCCGGCCCCAATGAGCGCAAAACCGATAAGCGAAAACAGAGTCCAGGCATGTGTTTTGTGGTCGCCCCGTCGAGCGGCCCGAAACGCAATTCCGATTGAGACCAGCGCGACAATGCTCAGCACATGCAAGGGACCAAAAGGCCCGACCCATTTTAACGTCGAAATGAAAAAGGACGACAAAGCGGTAAGTGCCATCGCGCTCATCCACACGCGTCCCATCATCCGATGGGCGAAACTGCCCCGTTGAAGAAGCAATTGAACAGGCGTCAAAGCCATTGTGAGCGCAACAGCGGCTACGTGGATTTGAATAGCGATATTGGCTTGGATTAGGGGCTCGAGTGTCATTTGATGCTTCAATGACGGTGAAACCGCGTAAGGCATGTTATGCGCGGCGGAGCAGTTTCGCTCCGCCTTGATCCTTTAAGCACTAGCCTGTCGTAACTGCGGTCTCGATATCCGTCGGATCGACGGAACGATTGAGGGCTTGATCAAGTTTTTTACGATCCAGCTCGCCTTCCCACCAAGACACAATAACACAAGCGATACCATTGCCGGTGAGATTGGTGAGCGCGCGGCATTCCGACATGAATTTATCGATGCCCAATACAATCGCCATTCCGGGTACAAGCTCCGGTCGAATAGCGGCCAGCGTGGCTGCCAGAGTGATAAACCCTGCCCCGGTGATACCGCTCGCTCCTTTTGAGGTGAGCATCGCAACGACTAAAATCGTCATCTGCTCGCCAAAGGATAAGGGGACCCCCAGCGCCTGCGCGATGAACAAAGTGGCGAGCGTCATATAGATATTGGTGCCGTCGAGATTGAAAGAATATCCGGTTGGAACCACCAAACCGACGACCGATTTCGAACACCCTAGCCGCTCGAGTTTTTCCATCAATTGCGGCAAGGCGCTTTCTGACGAACTTGTTCCCAGCACAATCAGCAATTCATCCTTGATATAGGCGATGAATTTGAAGATCGAAAATCCGGCCATTCGCGCAATCAGCCCAAGAACAATAACCACGAAGAGGATCGCCGTGAGA
>CANGPA010000079.1 GCA_947455645.1 Hyphomicrobiales bacterium
CAGGATGAGGAAAAAAATCTGTGACGGCTCAGGATGAGGAAAAAAATCTGTGACGGCTCAGGATGAGGAAAAAAATCTGTGACGGCTCAGGATGAGGAAAAAAATCTGTGACGGCTCAGGATGAGGAAAAAAATCTGCTACGGTTCAGGATGAGGAAGGAAAAATCTGCTACGGTTCAGGATTAGGTTGTTTGATAAACCTCATGGTGAGGAGGCCCGTAGGGCCGTCTCGAACCACGCAAACAAGTGAGCACTACGAAAGACGTCCTTCGACTCGTCGCTTCGCGACGGCTCAGGATGAGGACATTATTTTTTGCCCACTCCCCACTCGCTACTCCCTACAGCCGTCTTCCGCTCACATGGCTTTGAAGTGCGCATGAAGGCCGACCGCACCGTCTGTTTTGACGAGGCCGCGCGCGCTGAGATCTTCAAGATGCGCAAAAACAGAGAGCGCCGCCGCGCCGCGCAATTTCGGGTCAAGCCCGCGATAAAGCCGTTCAACCAATTCGGGGATCAAACCAACGCCGTCGCGCACAGCTTCTAAAATCGTCGCCTCACGCATGCGGCGATGCGCCAGCAATGCGGACACAAACCGGCGCGGTTCGCGCACAGGGCCGCCATGGCCCGGAAAATAAAGCGCGTCATCGCGCGCCATCAGCCGCTCAAGCGACGCCATATAGGCGCCCATAGCGCCGTCGGGCGGCGCCACAATGCTGGTCGACCACGCCATCACATGATCGCCCGAAAACACCACACGGTGTTCGGGCAAGGCAAAGGCCAGATGGTTCATCGTATGGCCGGGCGTGGCGATGGTCTCGATCCTCAAGCCCCCGAGATCAATGCCGTCGCCATCGGCCAGCACGCGATCGGGCGCATAAGCATGATCGGCGGAGGCATCCAGCAGATTGGTCTCACCCTCCGCCAAGGGCCGCGCGGCAAAATGCGGCGCGCATCCATAAACCGGTGCTCCGGTCAGCGTCTTGAGGCGTTGGGCGAGCGGGGAATGGTCACGATGCGTATGGGTTACGAGAATGGCCGCCAACCGCGCCGCGCCAAGAGCCGTTAAAATCCGCTCGAGATGCGCATCATCATCCGGTCCTGGATCAAGAACCGCGACATCGCCGTCGCCCAAAAGATAGGTGCACGTGCCCGTAAAGGTGAACGGACCCGGGTTCGGCGCCACAATTCGCCGAATAAGTGGGGCCAATTGCTCGATCCGGCCGGTCTCGGGCGCGTGCCGCTCAAAGGGAATATCATCGGTCATCGGCCCTTATCACCCGTCTGGTGTACCCCTGTCGAGCCGTCCCCCACACCCATAAGGGCATACAACTACGCGGCAACCCTAAGCAATAATTCGATAGGGATTTATCGGAACCGGAAAAGGCCTGACGCGTTATCGACCTGCAGCACCCCAAGCGACGGCTGAACTGACCATGTCACAAGTCCATACGTTCCAAACGTTTGACCGGCCCGTCGGGGAGAAGTTTCGACGCGTTGATACCGTAAACGCCAAAGACTTCCGCTTTTTCAAACCGTCTTGCTTTGTTTGCCTCGGAATCCTCGTCGCGCTCGCAGGACTAAGTTTCTGGCTCAACAATTTGGTTGATGCAGCAAGCTTTCGTAAGGAAACCGCCCATCAGGTTAAAGACGTCGTCCGCCTTCTCGAAGCGGACATGGTCGCGATCCATGACATTGACCGGTTGGCCGATCAGCGCACATCAACAAGCTTCGCCTTGTTAATTGAAACCACGTTACACCATTCGATGAACCGGCTGCAGTCGCTTCCGCAAACCGCGCTCCCCGACCCCCTTCAGGAGGTGATCGAACGCCTAAAATCCTCTTTCGAAAAATATCATGACGCCTCGCATGCGGCCCTCGATGGCCAATTGATAAAAGCCGAGAGCCAGAACCCGGTTATGCCTTCATTGGCACTGATTGAAGAGACGATCGCATCCTTGGCACTCAAGGCGGAACAATTTCATTTCGACACAACCCGCACCGAAGCACAGATCGAACCACTGGCCCATCTCTCCCTCGCGGCCACGCTTGCGACACTGGTTGGCATTTTATTTATGCAATTTCGTCGCCATCGCGCGCATATCAGGGCGCTGGAACATGAACGCGTGGCGATGGGGCAAGTGCATCGCGCTCTTCATGAAGCCTTTGATACAACACATTCATCGCTTAAAACGATGAGCAATCTTTTTGAAAAATCGACCAGCGCTGCGCGTATGACTATTTTCATTCAAGATCGCAATCTTGTATTTTCATGGATTCACAATCCGCGCTTTGGCGGCAAGCCAGAATCCATCATAGGAAAATCGATTGGTGATATTCTTCCCCCCGATTTGTCCGAAAAAATTACGAAAGAACAAAAAAAAGTCGTTGAGTCAGGAAAAAGCGGCAATTTCGAATTTGAGTTCACCAAAGATGGAAAGCATTATTTTTATCTGATGCAATGCGATCCTCTCATTGAAGGCGATCAAGTCATCGGCCTGATAGGCATGGCCATAGACATCACCGAACGGCACGAGCGTGACACGCGTATTGAATCGCTTGTCACAGAGCTCGTTCACCGCCGTCAGAATATGATAACGGTCATTAACGCCATGATGCGCCAGACCTTGCGATCGAGTGCAACCGAGCAGGAATTTGAAGAAAAATTCAGCGGCCGCCTGACGGCAATCGGGCGGTCCTTGTCATTTCTCACACGTCAAAAATGGCAATCTGTATGCATCAATCAACTGATCAAAACACATTTGATTTCCCTTGATGAAGATTTGACGAACCGCATCACACTCAAAGGCCAGAGTGTCACACTCCCGCCTCGGATTGCGGAAGCCTTTGGTGATGCACTCCATGAATTGATCGACAATGCAAAACGTCACGGCGCCCTGTCCACAAAGCATGGACAGGTTGAACTCTCTTGGTCGATGGATCATGAAACAGAGGAGATGCCGATCCTGCGTGTTGAATGGAAAGAGGATGATCGTACATTGATCATCCCCTCGATCAAACAGGAAGGCTATGGCCTAACCGTTCTGAAATCCATCACTCCACGGATCGTTAAAGGTGAAACGGATTTGGAGATACGACGTGGTGGCATAACATGGACGATTACGATTCCGCTTGGGACGACCACCGATCACGCACCGGATGAAGCCTTCGTGATTTGATGTCGGTTTCCTACGTGACATCACTGTGTTCATCATTGGCAGCCATCATCATCCCGAGTGCCTTCTCAACCCCGTCCGACTCAATATCATCAGCGATACTACGCAGCCATGCGGCAAAGGAATGGGCGTCGACATCAAGCAAGATGCGGGAAATCGCCACAAGCATCGCTGCGCATTCCCCCTGACGTTCAGCTAAATCATGATCACGCAGCATGGTCTTGCTCCTCCCCTTTGGCCCCTCTAAAGGAACGCTGTCGGGCTTCGAGCGTTCCCCTTGCGGAAAAGCGTGAGCCAAACAGGAAGAGGAAGAGGCGATGACGGTCCTGATCACAGGCGGTGCGGGCTATATTGGCAGCCACATGGTCCTCGATCTCGTCGCGCGCGGGGAAACACCGATTGTCCTTGATGATCTGTCAACCGGTTTTGGCTGGCTGTTGCCCGATGGCGTTCCCTTGGTCATCGGTGATATGGCCGATACTGCTCTGGTTCAACGCTTGATTGCTGCGCACAACATCGACGCGATTGCGCATTTTGCCGCCAAAATTGTTGTGCCAGACTCCGTCAGCGATCCGCTCGGCTATTATGAATCAAACACGTCCAAAGCCCGCACGCTGATCGACACCGCCATCAAAAGCGGCATCAAACGGTTTATCTTTTCCTCAACCGCCGCCGTCTATGGCGAGCCCGATGAAATGCCCGTGAGCGAAACCACGCGTCCGATGCCAGTCTCGCCCTATGGACGTTCGAAACTCATGGTCGAATGGATGCTTGAGGATGCGCGTCACGCCCATGGCCTTGAAACCATGGTGCTGCGCTACTTCAACGTCGCCGGTGCAGATCCGATGGCCCGGTCAGGACAAGCCACACCGCGCGCCACACATCTCATCAAGGTCGCCTGCGAAGCCGCAACCGGCAAGCGCGACGCCATGAGCGTCTTCGGTACCGATTATGCTACGCGCGATGGCACCTGCATTCGCGACTATATCCATGTCTCTGATCTGGCAGCCGCTCATACGCTCGCTCTGGATCATTTGCGGGCGGGCAAACCGGGTATGACGCTGAATTGCGCCTATGGTCATGGCGCGTCGGTCTTGGAGGTGATCGCCGCGGTTAAGCGCGTCTCCGGCGTCGATTTTCCCGTACACTATGCGCCGCGTCGCGCCGGCGATCCGCCTGAAATCGTGGCGAAAGGCGATCAGATCAAAACCGCGCTCGGCTGGGCACCGCGCTTTGATGATCTCGATGTGATTGTGCAGCACGCGCTGGCCTTCGAAGCAAAACTCGCCACCCGCGCCTGATCCAAAACACGTCAACACAGCGATCGCTCCACCCCCTAGCGCGGCTTAACGTCGTCATCCGGTTTCATTTCATCCGGTTTTGTTTTGCGCTGTGCGGTTTGGGTCACCTCGCCGCCTTTGCGTCCGGCTTCCGCGGCCAGAGCGGGATTGCGTGAAAAGCTGCGCTGTTCGGGCGCCACATTCTGTCCGCCTTTACGACCGGCTTCCGCGGCCAAAGTCGGGTTGCGCGAAAAGCTGCGTTTTTCTTTGGGAACGCTCTCGCCGCCTTTACGCGCAATGGCGCGCTGGCGCTCGGCGTCCATGGCCGCAAAGCCACGCGGACGCGGCGTACGATGCTCGCCATTTTTTGCCATCGATCGATCCTCCTGAAAACGGAGGGGGGAGCTCTTTCGAAACGGATCACCTTGGTCAGAACGCGCGCGCTTAAGTCGAAGTTCCGCAAAGCCATGACGGGGCCGTCACGAAAGGGAGAACTACGACGCGGATCGCGAGGTCATTTCAAGGCAACTGGAGATCAATTGGCGCCGAGAGACTCGTCCATTCCGGCGCGCCGATCAAAAAAGAGCGCTTGGCTTACCAGCGCACGCACCGTCTCGGATAAAAAGGGCTTCGAAATAAGGCCCGCCGGCTCGGGCTTGAGACCCTTCAAAAACTGTTCGGGAAAGGCGGTGATAAAGATCACCGGAACATGAAGCGATTGGATGATCATATTCACCGCATCAAGACCCGATGACCCATCGGCAAGCCGGATATCGGAGAGGATAAGACCGGGCTTTTTGTCCGCCACCAGTTTCAGCGCTTCTTCCAAGGTCCGCGCAATGCCTGTAACGCGATGGCCGAGCTCTTCGACAATATCCTGCAAATCAAGCGCAATCAGCGGCTCGTCTTCGATGATCAGAATATCCGTGCGCAATTGCTCGGCAATAGCGGTGCTGCCCAGTTCGATCAGCAACCGCGCCTGAACGTCTGACACCTGCATGACCTCGGCGATCTCATCAATGCATAAGCCCTCGAGCGATTTGAGGAGAAAGGCGATCCGCGGCCGCGGAGCAATCCGGTTCAACACATGCCGGACCGACTGCTCAGCCACCGACCCATCGCGGCAGGGACGAAAAGACCCCAGTTCGTGAAATCCGTCCGTGAGCTTACGATAGAGAAAGAGTTTTAAATCCGGCGCCGCCAGCGCCTCATCCGGCGCGGTCAAAATGGACGTCAAAAGCGCCTCGATCTGCGCGTCACCTTCCGCCTGTCCGCCGGCAAGCGCCCGCGCAAACCGCCGGAGGGCAGGCAATTCAACCATAATCCTTTTTGACAGCGACACGGCGGACTCCATCAAAACTACAACCGCTCACTCTACGTAACGCACAAAGTCTTAAAGAGTTCCGCACCTAACGGAAACCCTGTCCCACCTTCTACGAAAAACCAAAAACATCTAACCGAACGTTAGAGGATCCGGATAGGCTCATAAAGTGAGAGCTGCTACTTAGCAAAAAAGACCGATCTAAAATTTGATGCAAAGCAAAGTCCGAAGCCCGCTCAATCGTAATAATTTTACCTTTCGGCATCGAATATGACCCCAATATTGGGGCATTTATCGAAACAAAGTTCTTATACCCTCCGACGAAAGGGGTAGAAAAAACCGATGGTAAGGGAACCTAAGCCGTTTTCCGGAGTTACCGGCTTGAGTATTCACCGTAGCGTTACAACTGCGTTCCGTTTAACCCCTATTCGGAGAAGATGATGCCCCCTCTATTTAACCGGTCCGCGCGTGCTTTGGGCACTGTCGATACGGCTGATTCCGTAACGCGACATATCGACCAGCAAATCGGCAAGGAATTGCGCGCCCTTTACAACGCGGTTCTTGATGAACCCGTTCCCGACCGCTTTTTGGCGCTGCTGGATCAGCTCGATACGGCCGTGTCTGAAGCGCATGAACCGTCCGCTGCTCAAACGCCAAAAGCTGCGGAGGACAAATTATGACCCTTGCCGCCGAGCGAAATACGGCACCCGAAATACGGGGCGCCCTAATTGCTGCCATCCCGAATTTGCGCGCCTTTGCCATCTCGCTCTGCGGCAATCCCGATCGGGCCGATGATTTGGTTCAGGAAACGCTCGTTAAAGCCTGGGCCAATATCTCGTCCTTTACCGCCGGCACCAATATGCCGGCTTGGCTGTTTACGATTTTACGCAATCTCTTTTATTCGGAATATCGCAAACGGCGGCGCGAGGTCGATGATCCGGATGGTGAAATGGCCGGCCGGCTCTCAACCTTGCCCAATCAAGCGAGCCATATGGACTTTCTTGATTTCAAGGACGCGTTGCAAAAACTGCCCGCCGACCAGCGCGAAGCCCTCATTCTCGTGGGTGCCTCAGGCATGGGCTATGAGGAGGCCGCATCGATTTGCGGGTGCGCCGTCGGCACCATGAAAAGCCGCGTCAACCGGGCGCGTAACCGGCTTTCCGAATTGCTCTCAATCAAAGGCAATAGTGATTTCGACAGCGATGCCCGGTGGAGTGCCGCGCAAAGCGGCGGCGGTGTCGAATTTGAAAGCGGTTGGGTGGATTAACATCACAGCCATCGACTCCGTGACGAGTCCGCACCTGTATAAGAGAATCTCTCTTAGGATTTATTGGGCTTTTTTGTTTCCGCCATCATAGGATGATGTTCGCCCTTCACCGCTTCGGGGAAGATGCCCATCGTGCTCAACACGCCGTAAACAGCGCGACGCTCCTCAAACATATTCATGATCGCCGCGCGCTCGGCATTATAAGCGGCTGTTTGAATATCGAGCAGTTCAAACAATGTACGCTTGCCGCCTTGGAATTGCTCTTTGTAGAGGTCTCGCGCTTTACGGCTTGCCGCAACACCCTCAGACAGACTTGCGGTTTTTGAACGCGCGGAAGCGATCGAAATATAATATTTTCTCAAATCGGCTTCGGCTTCGTCCCGATCAAAAATATAATGTTGTTCATCTTGCTCAAGGCGCGAGAGCAATTGCCCAAGTTGTCCGTCAGACAAACCGCCATCCATGAATTTATACGTCATGCTGACCATGGCCTGGGCATCGAAATTGTTCCAATAGCTGCCCGTATAGGTCTTCATTGTCGTATCGGTTTGAAACAAAAATTGCGGTTTCAAACTGGCCTTTTTTGCCTCGATTTCCAGTTCCGTCGCGCGTTTGGCCGAATCACCCGCTCGCAATTTTGGGCTCGTTTGCGGAAGAAGTGAAATGGCTGCGTCAACCGTTGCGGGCGTGAAATCAGCCAAATCGGGAACCGGCTTCAACTCACCCGGCGCACTTTTCACAAGGCGCTGAAACCGATCAATCGCATTCTGCAATTCTGCTTCATTGTCTGATGCAACCGCGCGCGCATCCACGAGCCGCGCCTCAACGCGCTTCACATCGGCAACAGTGCCATTACCATTGACCTGATTGAGCTTCACGAGCTCTTGGACATCTTCCAGAGCCTTAATATTCTCCGCGTTCAGCCGGGAAAGTTCACGGGTCTGCACAACATTCAGATAGGCCTGCGCCATGGCCTGGCCAATTTCATTAATCTGCGAAGCGAGATTCCACTCTTCGGCGGTGGCGAGTTTCATCGCGCGGGAAATCCCCGCATCCGTGGACCCAAAATCATAAAGCAATTTTTTACCCGTCAATGAAATCACGAAGCGGTTGCCATTGCCGAGCGCCGGCCCTTTGAACAAAGCGTCAGACAAAGGCACCGAAGTCGTGCTCTGCGCGCCATAGCCCGTGCCCGTGCTGCCCTCAAGCTGGAAACCATTATTCGCTTCGGCCACAGTAATACCGAAGCGGGCTTCCCCCACGCGCCCGCGCGCCCGGGCAATCTGCGGGTGATTGGCAATCGCATAGGCGACCACATCTTTCAGATTGTCGGGCAGAGGTTTCTTGGCTGATGCACCCTCAGCGTTGGTCGCCTTAGTATCAGCAACGCTCGTCGTCGTAGCTTGAGCTGCCTTCGCGATCCGTTTGGCTTTGTTGGATGCCGCCTCTTTCCGTACGGGGAGCTTGGGCTTACCGGCCGGGTCGGTCGCAGAAGCCGGAACTTCGTCCGCCCAAACAGAGGGGCTCACAGGACCCAGGCCAAGAGCCAGAATCACCAAAATCCCAGCCCACTTCAGCCGGGTGCCCCCAATGCCATAATGCGCGAATCGCCCGATCATATGCACCCTAAAGTTGAATCAGTATTCCGTTACGGAAGTTGCATAGATCAAACACTTTTCCAAGTCTATTTATAAAAAATAAACATATTTAATGTCCTTACGGAAGAAATCACCTGATTCGTCCTAAATCAGGGTTGTCCGGCTGCACGCAATGACAAACGAATTTCAAATCAGAACAGTCTTTTCTGATCAAATATCGTGCAATTGTTCAAAAATACTC
>CANGPA010000080.1 GCA_947455645.1 Hyphomicrobiales bacterium
GCGACCATCATGATCATCGAACATGCTGAGCGCTTTGGCTTAGCACAACTCCATCAATTGCGCGGGCGCGTCGGCAGAGGTTCTGAAAAAAGCTCTTGCCTACTGCTCTACGGCCCCCTCGGCGAAACCGGAAGAGCGCGCATGGAAACAATGCGGCGAACGGAAGATGGATTTGAAATCGCAGAAGAAGACTTGAGACTACGAGGCGAAGGCGACATGCTCGGCACACGGCAATCAGGCCTGCCCGATTTTAAATTGGCTGTACCTGAAAAACATGCTGAACTTCTTGAAGCAGCACGCGATGACGCCAAACTAATCTTGGCAAGAAATGAATTGTTAACGTCCGAACGTGCGGATGCATTACGCAATTTACTTTATCTTTTTGAAAAAGACGCAGCAATTGGATTAATCCGCGCGGGCTAAGAGCATCAATTTGCTTTTATTAAATCTTGGGATGGTTGGATAAGCCCTGCGGACATCACAAGTTTTGCAGCATCATCGGTTGAGATCGATAGTTCTACAACGTCACTTTTTTTAACGTAAAGAAAAAATCCGGTCGTCGGATTGGGCGTGCAAGGCAAGAAACAAGATACATAGTCATCATTGCCTAAAGCATTCTTGACTTCACCCTCCGGCGGCGCGGAAATAAATACAATCGACCACAACCCCTTTCCCGGATATTCGATCAAACCTACTTTACGAAACGACGTTCCCTGTTGTGAAAACAGAGTTTCGAACACCTGCTTCACACCTTTATAGAGTCCACGCACCACGGGCATGCGACCAAGAATCGTTTCACCGAGGCCCAGTAACCAACGACCGACAAGATTGGCCGTTAAAAAACCAAGCAATGTCAGACTAACCAGCGCTACAAGCACGCCAAGACCGGGTATATTATAAGGCGCCAGCCAATCGGGGAACATGCCAGCGGGAATGAGCGGCTTAAACCAAGAATCAATCAGTCCAATAATCCAGGTTGTAATATAGACTGTCACTGCCAATGGGCCGGCAACGATAATTCCGGTCAGAAAATAGCCGCGAAGCCGCTGGCCTATCGTAGGCTTTGCGGGTGCCATTGGTTGGAACGCACCCATGATGTCGCTCTCTTTGTCTAAACCCGTCATGGCGTAACCCTAATTCAATTCAAATCAAATTGATAAAGAATGACCGGTAACCACGCAAAAACACGCCGTCATTACTCTACTGTAACTGATTTTGCCAAATTCCGAGGTTGGTCGACATCTTTACCAAGCGCAACCGCCGCGTGATAGGCCAGCAATTGAACCGGAACCGAATAGACGATTGCCGCGAAATCCGGATTCTGCTTTGGCATTTCAATCATTGCATGCGGCTTCAACCCCGCTTCTGATAGCCCCGCATGGTCAGAAATCAATATGATCCGTCCACCACGCGCAGCTACTTCCTGCATATTGGAAACCGTCTTCTCATAAATCGCATCATGCGGCGCAAGCACAATCACGGGAAGTGATTCATCAATGAGCGCGATGGGACCATGCTTCAATTCACCGGCCGCATAACCTTCAGCATGGATGTAGGAAATTTCCTTGAGTTTTAATGCACCTTCAAGTGCAAGAGGAAAATTCGTGCCGCGTCCGAGATAAAGAACGTCAGTGGCTTTCGCCATATCATGGGCCACTTGCTCGATCGCATGTTCCCCCTTTAACGCTTCAACCATCAAAGCAGGAACAGCGATAAGATCGGTTACGAGACGACGCTCTTGTGTTTCACTCAAGACGCCGCGTGCGCGGCCTGCCGCGATGGCAAGACATGCTAATGCCGTTAACTGGCATGTGAAGGCCTTTGTTGATGCGACGCCAATCTCGGGTCCCGCCAAAGTCGGGATGACCACATCACTCTCACGCGCGATCGTTGATGTTGGCACATTCACAACCGAAACAATATGTTGGCCCTGCTCTTTTGCATAGCGAAGCCCCGCAAGCGTATCGGCTGTTTCACCTGATTGAGAAATGAAAATCGCCAAACCATTTTTTTGTAATGGTGCTTCACGATAGCGAAATTCTGAAGCAACATCGATGTCAACCGCAAGGCGGGCAAACCGCTCAAACCAGTATTTGGCAATCATGCCTGAAAAACATGCGGTACCGCAGGCTGTAATTGTGATGCGATCCAAGGACTTCCAGTCAAATGGCATAGGCGTTGGCAGGCGCACTTCACCCAATCCCATATCGAGATAATGCGCGAGCGTACGACCAACCACTTCCGGTTGTTCTGCAATTTCTTTCGCCATAAAATGACGATGATTGCCCTTGTCGATTGAATAGGCGCCGGCGCCGCTTTTTTGCTTTGTCCGTTTCACAACCGCATTGGTGCGATCATAAAAAATCACATCATTGCGGCTTAAAACCGCCCAGTCGCCCTCTTCGAGATAGGTTACGGTATCCGTGAAAGGCGCGAGCGCCAAAGCGTCCGAACCCAAATACATCTCGCCCTCGCCATAGCCAACGGCCAAAGGCGCGCCTTGTCGGGCACCAATCATCAAATCTTCAAAGCCCGAAAAGATGAACCCTAATGCAAATGCACCCTTTAAGCGTGGCAATGCTGCAGCAACTGCTTTCACGGGGTCTTTTAACTTACGCAATTCACGATCGACTAGATGGAGTGCAACTTCCGTATCGGTCTCACTCGAAAAGATGACGCCTTCTTTTTCAAGCTCCAAGCGCAACTCGCGAAAATTTTCGATGATGCCATTATGAACAATGGCGACGCGGTCGGTCGCATGTGGATGTGCATTATCTTCCGTCGGTTTGCCATGAGTTGCCCAACGCGTATGCCCAATCGCCGTATGACCTAAAAGCGCATGAGACTGTAATTTTTGAGTAAGATTTTTTAGCTTGCCTTCCGCCCGAACGCGCGCAATTCCGCCATCTTCCAAAGCGGCGACACCCGCAGAATCATAGCCACGATATTCAAGCCGTTTAAGCGACTCCACAACTTGTGGTGCAGCAGCTTCAGTCGCAAGAATTCCAACAATTCCACACATGTCTCAACTCATCCGAGGTTTTAAGCGATTGTGTAGGTATAACCCACACCCACTATGGGCAAATCACATTCCGTGACACTTGATTACGGCGCGCTCATTTAGGACGCATCTTTCTTAGCTTTCATCTGGGTACGAAACTGCGCACCCCATCCATCTTTCGATAACTGCTTGCCCCGTGCGACTGCCAACTGATCGGCGGCTACATCTTTTGTGATGACAGAGCCTGAACCAATATAAGCGCCATCACCAATGGTAATCGGGGCAACAAGCGAAGAATTGGCGCCGATAAACGCACCAGCACCAATAACGGTTTTATATTTGAAAAACCCATCATAATTGCAAGTGATCGTGCCCGCTCCGATATTGGCTTCAGGCCCCACTTCTGCATCGCCAATATAACTTAAATGGCTCACTTTGGCGCCCGCGCCGATATTGGCTTTTTTGAGTTCGACAAAATTGCCAATCTTAGCACCCGCACCCACAAGCGATCCAGGCCGTGCGCGTGTGAACGGTCCAAGTGATGCTTTTGTATCAACGATCGTATCTTCCAAATGACTGAACGCATGAATCACAACATGGTCCGCAACCGTTACGCGCGGGCCAAAATAAACATAAGGCTCCACCTCAACGTCACGACCAAGCACGGTGTCATAACTCATATGAACTGTTTCTGGCGCTTGAAGGGTTGCGCCATTCAGCATTGCTTTGCGGCGTAAACGGCCTTGCAAAAGCGCTTCCGCTTTTGCGAGTTGAACACGATCATTCACACCCATCACTTCATCTTCGGGCGCAAGCGCAAAACTCGTGGACAAATCGCGTTTGCGCGCAATGCCAACAATATCGGTAAGATAGAATTCCTTTTGCGCATTATTGCGATCAACCGCATCAAGAAGCGCAAGCGCCAACGCACCATCAATCGCCATAAGACCGGAATTGCAAAGGCGGATCATGCGTTCAGACTCGGACGCGTCTTTGTGTTCGCGAATGGCATTCAACATCGGGCCATCCGTGACAAGACGGCCATAGCCTGTTGGGTCTGCGGCTTCGAAGCCCAAGGCCACAACAGCATTTCCCGCTTCAAGGCGCCGACGCATCGCGATGAGCGTTTCTGTTTCGAGCAAGGGCGTATCGGCAAAGAGGACAATGATTTCGTGATAGCCCCGCGCCAAAGCCTCGCGAGCCGCCAAAACGGCGTGCGCTGTTCCGAGCCGTTCCGTTTGAACGAAAATAGAAGCCGCGGGGGTGTGGTTGCGCGCCTCCACCTCAACATCCGGCCGTTGAGGGCCAACAACGACCGCGACATCGGCAATGCCCGCCTCTTTCACCGTGGAAAGGACATGACCCAGCATGGATCGGCCGGCTAATTCATGGAGCACCTTGGGGCGGGAGGATTTCATCCTCGTTCCTTCACCCGCTGCCAAAACAACGGCGAGGCACCGCCGCTCAGATCCCGTAGCCTGCATTTTTTGAACCGCCCTTCTTACCCGTCCGCCGATTCGGGAAGCGGACCGCCCTGTTCTCTAGTCGAAATCCATGAACACAATATGAGTGACCCGCATTTAAGGCCTTGATGCGGCGGTTTCGCCTATTGACCGACCATCCCCCAGCCTTTAGGCAGGGCACGCGTTAAGAGCGCGTAGCTCAGCCGGTAGAGCAACTGACTTTTAATCAGTAGGTCCCGGGTTCGAATCCCGGCGCGCTCACCACATCGTCCGTTATCGGCCGGACGAACGAGATTAATGAAGGCTTCCGCCCGGTTTCGTGCGGCTTGCCTTCGGAAGCTCGGTTTCCGTGTCTTCCGTTGCTTCAGTCGGCTCAGCCGATGAGAGCGCCTCAGCCTCGCTGATGCCCGTGCGAACGGCCTGTCCTGTGGCAACGAGTACATCAAGCGCATCAGCCGGATGGCTGGTAAAGCCCACAATATATCCCAGCTCTGCCATCAACCGTGCGGCCAAATCGGTTCCCGACACTCCAGCAGCCTCTGACAATGACGGAATAATGTCGTTGGCGAGCGTCTCTACCAATTGCTCGACGCGGTCCGCTTCCGCCTCGTCCAGATCCTTGAGTGCCACTTCGATAACGGTGGAAGCCATAGGCGAATCTCCTCGAGACGACACATGAAACCATGAAAACCGGAAAAGAAGAAACATCCCGCTTCATGAAAGCCTCATGACACCCGCCGGAACGGGGCACCTCTCTATCGGCTAAAAGCTTGAGATGGGTCAAGGAAAAGCGACACGCCGCCTGTTACATTGCCAGCACGGGTCGCTTTATCGATGGCCCTACCCCTCCGCTTCCCCGCTTTTTCATAGAAAAGGAGCGTTCTCATGCGGTCTTTAATCCCCTCTTTGTGGAATAATACGCGCAACCCCAATTTCGATCCCTTCCAGTCTTTGCGGCGTGATGTCCAAGACATGTTTGGGATGATCGAGCGGCGCCTACCGGAAACGGAATCCAACGGTCATTTCATGGCGATGCCCTCCCTTGATCTCGCCGAGACCAAAGACAGCGTCGAGGTGACGGCGGAATTGCCGGGCGTATCCGATAAAGACATTTCAGTATCACTTGAAAGAAATCGATTAATTATCAGTGGTGAAAAGAAAAAAGAGGAAGAACAAAAAGGCAAGGACTACTATCTGAGTGAGCGGAGCTTTGGTGCTTTCAGCCGCGTCATTCCACTCGATTTCGAACCGGCATCAGATGCGATCGATGCCCGGTTCGAAAAGGGTATCCTGCGGATCACAGTCAAAAAGCCTGCTGAAGTTCTCTCAAAATCGTGCGAAATACCGGTAAAAACCAAGGGTTGAACAAAGCTGCCTTGACTTGTCCTTGCCGCCTCGGCACCGCATAGGCCGGGGCGAGACCGGACGATGACCAAAAATCATGCAGCAGTAATTCTGGCCGGCGGCGCGGGGCAGCGCATGGGGGGCGTCGACAAGCCGCTCGCACTGTTGCATGGCCATCCGCTGATCACGCATGTGATCGAAACGATCATGCCCCAAACCGATCAAATCGCGATTGCGGGTCGAACAAACCCGGACGCCTATCGGCAATTTGGCCTTCCAATCCTACCCGACCAGCAGGCTTATCGGGGGCCCATCTCGGGAATCCTGTCGGCCATACTGTGGGCGCGCCTTCAGAATCCGACAGCGACTCACGTGCTCATTGCGCCCGGTGACACACCTTTTCTGCCGGAAGACTTGCTCAGCCGTCTCGTCGAGCGCAATCCGAAGCCGTCGCAGGTGGTTATTGCTGCGTCACAATCGCGCGCCCATTATACGATTGGGCTTTGGCCGCTCGCCGCTGAACCATTGCTACGCGCAGCTCTGGAGCAGGACTCACCGCCACCGCTCGCATCGATCGCTGAAGACTTATCGATGATCGAAGTGGTCTGGCGGAGCCAAATCGGTGACGATCCATTTTTCAATATCAACACAAAAGAAGCGCTCGAACTGGCTGAACTGCGCCTCACTCTGGCGCCACGGACCCGGCGCGGAGCGCGCTGATTACCTGTTCGATGGAGGCCGCGTCGGCCATTATTTGCTGCGCGATGGCAGCGGTATCATCAAGCGGGATAGCGGTGCGACCCAAGACCGCCTGCGGCTCATCCGTTGCCACAGCGCTAATCAATGGATCTTCTGGATAAAGATAGGCTTTGCCGTTTTCGCGCCGATATATTTCAATTTTGGGATAGGGAGCCTGCTTGAACCCTTCAACGATCACAAGATCAACCGGCGACATACGTGAAAGCAGATGTTCAAGATCAGGTTCCGGTGCCCCGCGCAATTCATGCATCAAAGCAAAACGCTCGCCCGACACAATCAACACTTCCTTGGCACCCGCTTCGCGATGCGCAAAGGAATCTTTGCCCGGATGATCGATATCGAACCGGTGATGAGCATGTTTAACCGTTGAGACCGTCAAGCCCCGTGAGACGAGAAGAGGCAATAGCCGTTTGATCAAACTGGTTTTACCGGCCCCACTCCAACCCGCCAAACCGATTATACGCATGTTTTGCCCTCAAACCCGCCCCACGCTTTGACGCCTCATCGCATTTTTGTCAAAAGAGCCAAGTGATGACGATACAACACCTTGATCTGAAGGGGCTTAAATGCCCCCTACCCGCGCTTCGAACGCGCAAGGCGTTGAGCTGCCTCAAGTCTGGCGAACGTCTCCTAGTGCTGGCGTCAGATCCGATGACGGCAATCGATATCCCTCATGCGGTTCATGAAACGGGTGATCGACTTATTGAGCAGACGCGTAATGATGAAAGTCTGTCCTTTCTTATTGAGAAGAGTTGACCCCCAAAGAAGGAGATTGCCACATGGTTTTGACCTTCGTCTCCCGCCTCGCCTTTGTATTTTCTTTGCTCTTTATGACTATGCCTGCTGCGCGCGCGGACGCCGTCAGTGAAATTCAATCCGTCATCGCTGATCAATTGAAAGCGTTCAATGAAGATGACACGCAACGCGCCTATGGGCACGCGGCGGACGTAATCAAACAGATTTTTCCGTCTTCGCAGATCTTTATGGAGATGGTGCGTACCGGTTATCCGCCTGTCTATCGCGCAAAATCATGGAGCTTCAGCGAGCCCACGCCGCTCGATAACGGCTATTCACAAATCGTGAAATTGACCGACGACCAAGGCCGTATCTGGAACGCGCTTTATACGCTTGAACGCGACAGCAAAGGCGAATGGAAAATCACCGGCTGCCGACTCTTGAAAAGTGAGGGGATGGTGTGAAGTGAGGATGTAGGGATTAGGCAGTAGGCAGTAGCGTATTGTTTTTCCTATGCCCTACCGCCTAAGCCCTAAGACCTTCACTGTATTTCTTCGCTCCCGCTCGCCATGACGGTTTCACTACGCCAACCGCGACAAAGCCTCGCTCAACTTAGCCTGACGCTCGGCAAATTCCGCGCGGCGTTCATGCTGCTCTTCAACAATCTCTTCCGGCGCGCGCGCCATGAAGTCTGCATTGTTAAGTTTTGAATCAATCTTCGCGATTTCCGACGCGATCTTCTCAAGTTCTTTCTTCAAGCGGCCTTGCTCGGCTGCAATATCAATCACGCCTGCTAGTGGAAGAGCCGAGACTTCACCACGAATGACCATCTGCGCCGATTGCGCCGGTGGTTGATCCGCAAATGAAATATCAGACAGACGCGCAAGACGCTTCAACATATCATTCCAGCGCGTCGCGCGATCCTGCGTCGCAGCGGAAGCGCCAACGAGCACGAGCGGAATCTGCGTGCTTGCGGGCACATTGATTTCATTGCGTGCCGAGCGGATTTCGGTGACAAGATCAACAAGCCAGCCGATTTCCGCCTCTGCGTCCGGCGCTTCAAGTCCTGCGAGTGACGGCCATTCGCTGAGTGCCAGAATGCTTTCGCGCTTCGGGCCTTCCGCACCTTTGATCGCCCAGAGTTCTTCAGTGAGATAAGGCATGAACGGATGCAATATTTTTAAAATGCCATCGAGCACATAAGCAATGCTTGCGCGCGTCTCAGCTTTCGCCGCTTCGTCCTCGCCCATGAAGACGGGCTTTGCGAGTTCGAGATACCAGTCGCAATAGACATTCCATGTGAAGCGATAGGCCGCATTCGCAGCATCATTGAAACGATAGGCCTCAATCGCACGCGTGATCTCGGCTGTAGCGGTTGCCAATTCGCCAATCGCCCAACGGTTCAA
>CANGPA010000081.1 GCA_947455645.1 Hyphomicrobiales bacterium
CCCTTAGGGCCTTTTACCCAATAAGGAAGATCATCGGCATAAGTGTCGGATGAATAGAGGAAGCCGCCCTCCTCCATCACAAGGTGCTGCGTGTTCATCGAACAACGGCCTGTGTACCAACCGAGCGGCCGTTCACCGACAAGCTCCGTATGGAGCTTGATTGATTGGGCGATTTGCTTGCGCTCTTCCTGAATCGACATGTCCTTGTGCTCGACCCATTTGAGGCCGTGCGACGCGATCTCCCAATCTGCTTCCATCATGGCTTTCAGCTGATCAGGAGAGCGCATCAAAGCGGTTGTCACGCCATAGCAAGTGACGGGCATATTGCGCTTGGTGAACATGCGATAAAGCCGCCAGAAGCCCGCGCGCGCGCCGTACTCGTAAATTGATTCCATATTCCAGTGACGCTGACCGGGCCATTGCGCCGCCCCAACGATTTCTGACAAAAAGGCTTCAGAAGCAGCATCACCGTGAAGGATATTGTTCTCGCCGCCCTCTTCATAATTGACGACAAATTGCACGCAGACATTCGCAGCTCCCGGCCATTTTGGATCCGGAGTGTTGGGGCCATAGCCCTTCATATCGCGCGGATAAATTTCGTTGATCATTGTCATCTCCCCCCACAAGACCGAAGCCTTAATCTTTCACGCAAAGCCTACGACACGAAGGCCAAATCCTGCGAGAATAGTTAGCACAATTACGACGCCGAGAGGCAACCGGAGACCAAAAAACATTAAGGCTGATAGGGTTGAGAGCCCGAGAGCTTCTGGCTTGAACGATCCCCATGAGATAAGCGGGACTTTGATGAGGCCCACTTCAAACATTGTCACTGACGCAAAAATCAGATGCAGCGCGAACCAAAGGCCGACCCAAGCGATGACGCCAACAATCACCGCCGTGATGGCCTGAAATGCCGCAGCAAGGCGGGGATAGGATCGCACACGCTCGAATAAAGGTGCGCCGGCAAAGATAAACAGAAAGCTCGGTACAAAGGTCATCCAAATAGTGAGCGCGGCCCCGAGACTTGCAGCTACCAAAGGCGGAAGCGGCTGAGGCGCACGATAAGCGGCGAGAAAGCCAACAAATTCTGTGACCAGAATTGTGGGGCCCGGCGTTGTTTCAGCAAGACCCAGACCATCGGCCATCTCCACCGATGAGAGCCATGATTTTGTTTCAACGGCTGTTTGCGCAAGCCAACCTAAAAGCGCATAAGCCCCGCCAAAACTGAGGCTCGCCAATTTTCCAAAAAATAATCCAATATCAAAAAGACGATGATCACTCCCTAATGTCAGCATGATCAATCCAAGCGGAAGCGCCCAGATAATAATCCATAGACATGCTGATTTTAGAATTGGAAACCATGCGATCGGTTGAAGCGTTTGCCGCTCGTCGTGCTCGCGCGCGCCGAACAAAGCAGGCCACAGCGGATCAATCAGATAAGCAAAAAGAGAGGCGAGTAAAATCACAAAAGGGAAAGAAATCGTCGTAAAGGCCATGATCAAGAATGACATGATCGCCAATGCGAAGGCTAAGATACTTTTCAATGCACGGCGGCCAAGACGTATGACCGCATGAATGATCAGCGACAGCACCGCGCATTTGAGTCCAAAAAATAGAGCAGAAATTGCCGGATGCGCCCCGAAGAAAGCATAGATGATCGAGAGACAGAGCATCACGAAAGCGCCCGGCAAAACAAAAAGGCAGCCAGCGAGAAGGCCGCCGCTCACGCCGGACAAACGCCATCCAAGATAGGTCGCGAGTTGCTGCGCTTCGGGGCCCGGCAGAAGCATGCAGAGATTAAGCGCATGGAGAAAAGAGCGCTCATCAATCAGACGTCGCTCTTCAATAAACTCACGGTGCAGCAAAGCGATCTGCGCGGCCGCTCCCCCAAAGGAAAGACACCCGATCTTGAACCACGTCTTCGCCAGAGCGCATTTCTCGACACGGATACTGAAATCTTCATCACTCTTTACCACATCAACACCATGCGGCTCCGCTCTAACAGGACTTTTGATGCCCGGAATATCGCTAAGTTGTGACAAAGCTGCAATGGGGCTTTGTGCAAACAGGGGTGCTCAAACGCGGGCGCACTCGCTATTACCAGGCTGGTGATCCTCATTTGAAATGATCCATGTCCTCTACGCAGCCCATACCGCGTGATCAAAAAATCGACCGCCTTGTAGGCATTGGCCTTATTTGTGCGGCCTATATCTGCTTCACACTTCTTGATACGACCGCGAAATGGCTAAATCATTCAATTCCTACAACCCAAACCGTGTGGAGCCGCTACACATTCAGTGTGATGATTGTTTTTGCATTTCTCAATCCTTGGACTAAGCCTGGCGTATTAAAGACGCGGCGCCCGGCCCTTCAAGTCACGCGATCAATTCTCTTGTTCGGCTCTACAATGGCAAATTTCATTGCAATCAATTACCTTCAACTGGCTCAAACAATGACAATTGCATTGGCGACGCCCTTATTGGTTGCACTTCTTAGTGGCCCCTTTTTAGGGGAACATGTTTCACGAGATCGACTTTTAGCAATTTTTCTGGGATTTATGGGAGTTATTCTCGTTGCGCGACCGGGATTTGGAGGAATTCATCCAATTGCAATCCTCTCCATCATCGGAATGATATGTTACGCTGTATTTTCATTAATGACACGTCGTCTTGCCGGCTTTGACTCAACCGAAACGACACTTGTGTATTCCGGCCTCGTCGGAGCAATAATACTATCAGTATTCATGCCATTATTTTGGCAAAAACCGCCTGATCTTCTAACTATGTGCCTCATGGTTGCGACAGGCGCATTTGGAGCGATAGGCCATTTCTTTCTTATTCATGCCTATCGCCATGCGCCTGCCTATATTTTATCGCCTTTTATGTACACACAACTTGGATGGATGATCCTATCGGGCTATTTGATCTTCGGTGATATTCCCGATCAATTTACGATCGCCGGAGGTTCAATCGTTGCACTTTCAGGCCTCTATCTCATCTGGAAAGAGGGACAAAAAATATAATTTATCCCTCAATTACTTGAAATATAACGAATTCAATCCGACTTTCTTCCCAATGCGGTTCCATTCAGCTCAGCAACGAGATCGCCAAGCATAGGCACAAAGTCATCGGAACGGCCCGTGTTTACAGCAATTGTATAGATATTCTTAATTGCATTACCCAAGGGATTTGAGACGCCCGCATCATCTGCCATCGATTCTAAATACCGCAGGTCTTTATTGGCATTCGATAATGTAAATTTATGTGCATTTTTATCACGTTCGAGGGTGTACTGCATGAACGTCTGATAAAATCCACAATCCATGCGACCTCCGCGAATAACACTATCAAATCGATGCGGCGTAATCCCAACTTTTTGCGCAACCACAAGCGCTTCCGAATAAAGCGCTGCGTAGCCTAATGACAGAAAATTATTAATGAGCTTCATTTTGTGCCCGTCGCCGGGTCCTCCAATATGAACAGCCCGCCCTGCCCATGTATCTAATACGGGCTTTAATCGAAGAAAAACCTCTTCACTTGCGCCAACCATTGTATCGAGCGTGCCAGCCCAAGCCTCCTTTGGCGTCCGACCAAGTGGGGCATCGACCAAAGTTACGTTAAGATTTTGGCACTCTTTGTACAGCGCCATTGTTGAAGTTGGATCTGATGTCGAGCAATCAACAATAAGTGAATTTTTCGGCAAATTTATGGCAAGTCCTTCAGGCCCCCTAACAAGCTCTTCAACTTGCTTTGATCCCGTTACACAAAGGAAGACGATTGTGGATGTGCGCGCCAATTCTGCAACGGTTTTCGCTTCTTTAGCTCCGCGCGTGATGAGGTCGTCGATTGGGGCACGATTACGATGTGCCATAACGGTGAGTGGATAACCTTTTTCGACGATATTTTTAGCCATTCCATGGCCCATATAGCCAACGCCGATAAAACCAATTGATTCTTGTGCCATGGGTCACCCTTTCTGGTTATCATTGAGGCCCGCCATTTTGCGATAAACGGCTATAACTTGACTATCATCCTTCGTGCCGAGCCCTTCCGCTGAAGCGGCAACGAACATTTGCAAGGCCGCATTCGCAATAGGAAGCGGTGTTTTTGTTGCGCGTCCCGCTTCGGAAACAATTCCAAGATCTTTAACAAAGATATCCACCGCGCTCGAAACAAGGGGCTCTTCTTCCAGCATTCGAGGGCCACGATTGTTGAACATCCAACTCTGAGCGGCGGATCCACTCAATATTTCAAAGGCTAAACGCGGATCCACACCCGCTTTTTCTGCAAAAGCAAGACCTTCTGCGGCAACGGCAATATGAACGCCGCAAAGAAGCTGATTAACGGTTTTTACGACAGCCCCCTGTCCCGCCTCCTCGCCAACATGAAAGAGCTTGTCGCCCATCGCCGACAAAATGGGACGACAGCGTTCAAATACCGGCTTTGCTGCTGCGGCCATGATCGTGAGAGTGCCCGTCTTTGCACCATTGATGCCTCCCGACACTGGGGCATCGACCAGAAAGCGGCCTTCACCGGCAATCCGCGCCGCTAAATCGCGGACATCAGACGGTGCGCAGGTTGCCATGAGGACGACGACGGCGCCTGGCTTGGTTGCCGCAAGTGCGCCCGCCTCGAAAAGCACCGACTGAGCTTGAGCCGTGTTTACGACCATAAGAACGAGTATTTCTGCGCCATCTGCCGCTTCCGCCGCGGATTTTGCTGATTTACCACCCGATTCGACCAATGAGGCCACAGCCTCGCTGCGCATATCGAAGCCCCGAACCGAAAACTGCTTGCTGACCAAAGTCGTTGCCATCGGCAAACCCATGGCACCAAGCCCGATAAACCCGATTTGCACGGTCAATTTGAAAACTCCCCAAAACTGGCGTGCCTTATGGCTGAAGCCGTTGATTTGAAACGATGATCGCATGCGTTGCGTAGAAAGCAAGAAACGGCCATACCCATCCGACGCAACCCTGCCGCCCATTTGCGCTATGGAGACGACCGATGACTGCCCAGGAAATCCTTGCCCCGACCCGGATGATGCCTCTCATTATCGACGGTCTTAGAGCGACCGGAAAACTGCATTGTCTATGGGAAAAGGACGATCCGGAAGTATTTTTGCGCGAAAATGCAGTGAAAATCGGGGCAATCGCCGCCGGTGCCCATATCGCTGTCAACGGACCCTATATGAGCCAATTTCCCAATCTAAAAATCGTTGCGAATTTTGGGGTGGGCTATGATTCGGTGGACGCAAATTGGGCGGGAAAACACGGAATTATCGTCACAAATACCCCGGATGTGCTGACCGAAGAGGTCGCTGACACGGCTTTGGGGCTACTTTTGATGACAATCCGGGAATTACCACAGTCGGAGCGCTGGTTGCGGGCCGGTTTCTGGGAAAGTAAGGGCCCCTACCCGCTCACCCGCAATACGTTGCGCGGGAAAACCATGGGTATTTTGGCACTCGGCCGGATTGGGAAAGCGATCGCTAAGCGATGCGAATCCTTTGGAGTTTCAATTGTTTATCACGGCCGCTCGGCTCAAAAAGACGTGCCCTATCGCTACTATTCTTCGCTCGTTGAAATGGCCAAGGATGTGGACATTCTGATGAGCGTGGCGCCGGGCGGCGACGGCACCAAGCACATCATAAATCATGAGGTTTTACAGGCACTTGGACCCATGGGCGTGCTGATCAATATCGGCCGCGGCAGTGTGGTGGACGAGGCTGCCCTCGCCAACGCCTTGAAAAACAATGTGATTTTTGCGGCGGGCCTCGACGTGTTCGAACATGAACCCCATGTGCCGGCCGATCTGATGGCCTGCGAGAATGCGGTGCTTCTGCCCCATGTCGGTTCGGCGTCGATTCACACAAGAAACCTGATGGGACAGCTCGTTGTCGACAATATTTTGGCATTTTTAAGCGGAAAAAACCCGCTGACGCCCGTTTCCGAAACGCCTTTTTCCCGATGGTAACTGAAGTAAACAAAGCCGGTTGATGATGAACTTATTGAGGGTGTTCAGGTACCAAAAACACCCTTTGCCTTAAGCTCTCATCGCCGTTGAATAATTATCATTTCTCAACCGCCGGCTTTGTTTTTTTAGTCTTCAACCTTTAGGCGATTTTTCCGCCAAGTTCGTCTTCAATGTGAACGCGGATGATCTCTTCAAAGCTTGACTCAGATGTGAAGCCCAAAGAGCGCGCGCGTTTCGTGTCAAAATTCATCGGCCAGCCTTCGACGATTTTGATGATGGTGGGGTCTGGTACGTGTTTGATCCGCGCGACGACTTTTTCGCCCGCCACATTTCTGAGCGCGGCGATTTGTTCGCCCACAGTCACGGAAAGGCCCGGCATAGAGAGGTTACGCCGCCAGCCCAAAAGCGCTGTGTCCATGGTTGCGGCATGGAGCAGAAAGCCGACCGCCGAGCGCGGGCTTGCATGCCAATGGCGCACCGTTTCAGCCACCGGCAGCACCGCTTCATGACCGGCAAGCGGTTCGCGAATGATGTTCGAGAAAAAACCTGACGCCGCTTTGTTGGGCTTGCCGGGACGCACGCAGATTGTTGGCAAGCGAATACCGACACCGTCGAAAAAGCCCTTGCGCGAATAATCCGAGAGCAGCAATTCGCCAATGGCTTTTTGCGTGCCGTAAGAGGTGAGCGGCGTTGTGAAAAACTCGTCACCAATCGCTTCCGGGAACGGTGCACCAAACACCGCAATCGACGAGGTGAAGACAACACGCGGTTTGTAACCATTGCCGATTGCACGGATGGCAGCGAAGAGCAGCATCGTGCCATCAAGATTGATACGATAGCCCTTGTCGAAATCCTGTTCCGCTTCACCCGACACAATGGCCGCGAGATGGAAAATCACATCCGGCTTGCCGGCGACGAGTTTCTCAACCTCACCGGGCAATGAAAAATCGGAAGCGAGCGTTGTTGATGTAAACTTCGCGCCCGCGGGCGCAGAAGGCTCGACGACATCATGCAAAGTTGCTTTCGTGATTTCGCGACCGCCGAGATGACCGTCTTTTGCAAGCCGTTCCGCCAATTTGCGACCGACCATGCCCGCCGCACCGATGATAAGAATATGCATGATTATGAAACCCTTCCCTTTACGCGATCTACAGATTTGATTGATGCGCTTTTCGAGACTTTATCAGCAACAAGATTCTCGATCGCGATACGAATAAGTTTTTGATAAGGCATGCCTTGCTTTTCAGCGCGTGCACGAACAGCCGCGAGCAATGATTCAGGCAAGCGCATGGTTACGCTTTTGGACTTCGGTTCAAATTCAAATGATGTGCGTTTGAAATTTGAGAAATCATATTGTGATAAATCAGCCGTATCAACAAAACGCTCGGCCTCACGATCTGTCTTCAATTTTGGAAACGGCTTTTTCATAAGCCTTAATCTCCTTTTGATGCATAAATCGCGCACTGATCGGACGAATTAACGAGCGATTATTTCGAAGACGAAAAGTAAAAACGATAAAGACATAACGACCGCCCGCCGTTTGACCGACCGCACGATACCGTTCTTCGACATCAGAATGACGCAGATCGGGCTCAATAGAGGGCTGCGACGTAAACACCTGCTCGATGTCAGCGCGCGTTACCCCGTGCTTGAGCACTTTCTGATGATTGCCGTCATCCCAATCGAACCCGGAAACCCGCATCAGCTACCATCCAGAGTAAATCCGATCTCAATTTTGTCAATACAAATGTACGCACAGAATTCAGACGCCATACTCTGGCTTTGACATTAAAGCGCGAAGCCGCCGTCCGCGAGATGGATCTGACCGGTTGTGTAGCTTGATTCATCCGAGGCAAGATAGACCGCAAGCCACGCGATTTCTTCGGCCGTTCCGAGACGCCCCATCGGCTGACGATCGATGAAAGCCTGTCGGGCTGCCTGCTCGGTAATGCCTTGTGTTTTGGCAAGCGTGGCAATGCGCTCGTCAAGAGAGGGCGACTGGATGGTACCCGGGCAAATCGCATTCGCGCGGATGCCTTTCTTGATATAATCGGCCGCAATAGCTTTCGTAAGTCCGATGACGGCCGCTTTCGACGCACCGTAAACATAGCGGTTGGGAATGCCGCGGACCGACCCCGCGCCCGAGGCAATGTTGACAATCGAGCCATGACCCTTTGTCAGCATTGCCGGCAAAAAGGCTTTGATCGTCCGATGCATGGATTTCACATTGAGATCCATTGAAAAATCCCACGCCGCCTCGTCGCATTCAAGCACAGTGCCGTGATGGACAAAGCCCGCAGCATTCACGAGCACGTCAATCGCACCCGCTTTGGCCGCAAAGGCATTCACCGCATCACTTGACATGACATCAAGCGCGGCAAGATGCGCGCCTTTCAAGCCATCAAGCTTCGCAAGATCACGATCGGTTGCATGAACTATTGCCCCTTCACTCACAAATAATTCGGCAATAGCACGACCGATGCCTTGCCCCGCCGCGGTGATAACGGCTGTCTTTCCCTTTAATCGATTGCTCATGTTTTTTATCTCCCTGAACTATTTGAATTCGTTAAGCCGCTTGATCTGGCGGCTTTGTGCATCAAAATTTTTCGGATCAAGCCAGGCTTCGAAAGCCTGTTTCTGTTTGGGCCATTCCTTATCGAGTATCGAATACCATGCGGTATCGCGATTGCGGCCACGCACGATCA
>CANGPA010000082.1 GCA_947455645.1 Hyphomicrobiales bacterium
AAAATTGACGATGCCGGACGATCTGGAGATAATTCCGCCTGCTTAATGGCTTCGACAGCGCCCTGCGCGCCCAGTAGATGGGCGAGATAGAGATCTTCATTGTTTGGCTTTCGCCCGAGCGATTGGGTTAACGTATCAAAGTTTGATTGTGTCAAAGCGCCAGCCAAGAGGCTGGAAATTTTTGGATCGGATCGAAGGCTAAGTATTGCTGTACGCATATTTGAATCCGTAACATCGTAGTGACCCGGACGCGTTTGAATAATTGCCTTGCTGAATTGACCAAGCCCGAGTTTTGGGCCAGCTTCTTTCAAAGTTCCCAGCCAAGTCTGTTCCACAAATTGAAACAGTCCTTCCGCCGTTGAGCGCGGCGCGCGCGCATTTGGATCGAGGGCCGACTCGCGTTTTGCCGTTTTTACGAGATATGAAAATTCCACGCCGCTTTTCTGTGCGCCCTCTCGAATAGCGCCAATTATGGGTCCACCACCCTCTTTTTCGTTGGTCTTTGGCACGGGCGGCGTCGTAAACAACATGAGCATGGCATTAGATCCAATTTTGCGATCTATAGCCTGCCTAATTATGGTAAATAATTTGTAAACATTGACTTGTATTTAACCCTACGGAACACAAAAGAGCCATACAGATCATCACTGATGCTTGGCGAAGAATTCATTATTGTAGATCGATTATGGCATAAGTCGCGACGCTATAGGGTTTCTATTATTTGAATCACGGGCGGCCTATTCGTTCAAACGACCAAGTCCAAAAAACACCCCTTACGAATACTCAGTTACAATTTCAGCCAAATTGGGCCGTTTTCGTTCCTCAGGTGGGTCGGCTCGTCGCCCGATATGAATGAACCCGGCCATCCGCTCATGCGGATCAAGGCCCAATGCATCCAGCACCCTCCGATCATAAGAATACCACTCGGTGAGCCAAGCCGTTGCAAAGCCCATAGTAGATGCAGCAAGTGTCAAAGCCATACAGACTGCCCCGGCTGACAAGCACTGCTCCCATTCCGGAATCTTTGTCGTATTTTTTAAGCTACTAACCACACCGACAACGACAGGCGCGCGCGTTAGTCTTGATGCCTCTATCTCAATCAGCCTCCCGTCTGCATCAGGATGATCCGCCTTAAAGATATCAGCAATCAAGGACGATGCCTTTTCACGCCCTTGCCCTTCAAATAGGATGAAACGCCATGGTTCTAATTTGCCGTGATCGGGAACACGACAAGCAATTCTCAATAGCCGTTCAAGCTCCGCTGATGTTGGTCCCGGACCCAACATACGATGAGGCGCCAGTGAACGACGATTTTCTAACAATTCAATGCAAGAAGTCATGATTTATATCCAGTTTTGAGCGCACTGAGTAAAAACAATACCAATTTGATTTGCGAAGTCTCGAACCATTGCCGCATTGACGAAATAGGTCCTAAGCGTGCAAATGTAATCTTATGCTTTCTCGCCGTCTTTTCATTTTTCTTACCCTCGTCACCGCTCTTCTCTGCGCGTCTATGCCATTGTACGCGGACGACGGAACAGTAACGTCTGAGCTGACCCTCACAGCACATGTTGAAGGAAGTCCTCTGCCTTTAAAAGAAGGAATAACATGGAAAATCTATGCCGACCTCACGGACGGGTCCCCAGCCCGCTTCGTATTGGCGAGCAATGAAGCAACACCAATCGTTAAACTTCAGCCTGGTGCGTATATTATTCATGTCACCTTTGGCCTATCGGGCACAACGCGGCGGGTTGTTCTTGGCTCGCAACCAAGCCATGAGGATATTGCAATCAGCGCCGGTGCCTTATCGCTTAAGGCGACGGTTGGCGAAACGCCGATCCGGAATGATCTTGTCCGGTTCTCGATCTTTATTGCTGTAGGGACAGATCCTGAAGGTCGGTTGATTGCCGAGAATCTCAAATCTGATCACGTCATTCGATTACCGGTTGGGACATATCGTGTGGTGTCACGCTACGGCGATATTAATGCCGTCGCGAGCGCCGATATAAGGGTTGAATCAGGTAAACTCGTTGAGGCGACACTTCGTCATCGTGCTGCAACCGTTACACTAAAACTCGTCAATAATCTCGGCGGCGAAGCTTATGCAGGCACCACGTTCAGCGTATTGACACCGGGAGGCGATACAATTCGTGATCTCGTTGGAGCTTTTCCATCCCTGATTCTTGCAGAAGGTGATTACATTCTTATCGCACGTAATGGTGGTCGCGTTTTTACCCAAGAATTCAAGGTCCGATCTGGTCTCGATCAGGATATTGAAATCCTCGGTCGTTGATCAATTCAGTCTAGTATTCATGGATCTTTTTAACGTCGCGTATCTGGCGCCATTGCTTCTTCTGCCAACACTTTAATCGCCTCGTCGAGCGTCATCATGGTTTGATCCGGCGAGCCCAAGCGCCGGATCGACACGGTACGCTCAGCCGCTTCTTTTCGACCAACCACAAGCAGAACCGGGACCTTGGCCAACGAATGCTCACGAACCTTGTAGGTAATTTTCTCGTTGCGAAGATCAGACTGAACGCGGATGCCCACCTTTTTAAGTGCTTTGACGACTTCATCGGCATAGTCATCGCCATCATTGGTGATGGTAGCGACAACCGCCTGCAAAGGCGCGAGCCAGAGCGGGAAATGACCGGCGAAATGCTCGATCAAAATACCGGTGAAACGCTCCATCGAACCGCAAATCGCGCGGTGGATCATGACGGGAACCGTTTTAGCCCCGTCTTCACCGATATAGAACGCCCCGAAACGCTCGGGCAGGTTGAAATCAACCTGCGTTGTGCCGCATTGCCAATCGCGGCCGATGGCATCGCGCAGGACATATTCGAATTTCGGGCCATAAAACGCACCCTCCCCCGGATTGATCGAGGTTTCAATCAAGCCGCCGGATTGCTCCTTGATCTGCTCCAGCACCTTGGTCATCACGGCTTCGGCGCGGTCCCATAGCGCATCGTCGCCGACGCGTTTTTCGGGGCGCGTTGAGAGTTTGACGACGATTTTGTCGAAGCCGAAATCCTTATAGGTCGTCAGGATCAAATCATTGATCGCAAGACACTCATCGGCCATTTGCGCTTCGGTGCAGAAAATATGCGCGTCATCTTGCGTAAATCCACGCACGCGCATCAAACCATGCAAGGCGCCTGATGGCTCATAGCGATGGACAGCACCGAATTCGGCCAACCGTAACGGCAAATCGCGGTATGATTTGAGGCCGTGCTTAAAGATTTGGACATGGCCCGGGCAGTTCATCGGCTTGATCGCAAAGACGCGATGCTCGGCCTCTTTATCTTCAGGGTGCATGAAGGCGTAGGCGGATTTAACCGCGAACATGTTCTCTTGATACCAACCCCAGTGACCGGATGTCTCCCAGAGTGACTTATCCAAAAGCTGCGGCGCGTTCACCTCGTCATAGCCGAGTTTGTCGAGGCGGCGGCGCATATAGGAGATGAGGGATTGGAACAGCGTCCATCCCTTCGGATGCCAGAATACCGTGCCCGGACCTTCTTCTTGGAAATGGAAGAGGTCCATTTCGCGGCCCAAACGGCGATGGTCGCGCTTCTCGGCTTCTTCCAATTGGTGGAGATAGGCCTCTAACTCGTCTTTGGTTGCGAAAGCGGTGGCGTAAATACGCGTCAGCATCGGGTTGTTGCTGTCGCCGCGCCAGTAGGCTCCGGCCACTTTCATGAGCTTGAAGGCGTCGCCGATCTTGCCTGTCGAGGTCATATGCGGACCACGGCAGAGATCGAACCAATCGCCTTGGCGATAGATTTTCAAATCTTCGCCGGGTGGGATCGCATCGACAAGCTCAACCTTGAAGGCTTCGCCCTTGGTCTCGAACAGCGAGCGGACATCTTCGCGCTTCCAGATTTCTTTCGTGAAAGGCTTGTCACGCGCGATGATTTTGCGCATCTCGGCTTCAATCACCGGAAAATCTTCGGGCGTGAAGGGCTCGGTGCGGTAGAAATCGTAATAGAATCCGTTCTCGATCACGGGACCGATGGTCACTTGCGTACCGGGCCAGAGCGTCTGCACCGCTTCGGCCAGCACATGGGCGCAGTCATGGCGGATCAATTCGAGCGCGCGGGGATCGTCGCGGCCAACAAATTCGATTTTGGCGTCGGTGGAAATCGGATCATTGAGGTCGGTAACCACGCCATCAAGCGCCATGGCGACGGTGCGTTTGGCAAGCGAGGGGGAAATGCCTTTGACAATCTCAAAGCCGGTAATGCCGGGCTCGAAGGGACGCTTTGCGCCATCGGGAAAGGTTAAATTAATCATCGTATCGGTCTCCTTGCTCACTCCCGCGAACCACACGGGTAAGCTCTTTTGAACTCACATTCGCAATAATAAGCCCGATCAGTCTGTTTCAAACCCGATCGCACCGATAGGTCGGGTGGGGATTTGTTCCCCTCCAAAGCGCATAACGCCACGGACTATACCAGACCGCAGTGTCTGGCAATTCGTATGGAACGAAATCCAATCCGGCAGTTCCAAAGGGTTGGCAGCGGCATAATCTTGCGAGCCCGATCCATCCACCAAACCACAAGCCATGGCGCAAAATTGCTTCGTCCATATAATGAGAGCAAGTTGGTAAGTGCCTACAAAATCTACCAAATATAGAAGATAAAGTTAACTGATAGGCCCGAATGAGAATACGCGCGAAACGCGCTGGTAACCCTATTTTCCGCTTCGCGGTTGAGAGAGGTTGCATTGATCTTAACAAAATCCTAAAACTTCCAGCAACAAGGCGGTAAGAGCCGCAGCCAGAGACAGATGGATGCATATTGCTTACCTGAAAAATTGCCTGAGAGGCAGCCTAATTATCCCAATACTCCTGATATCGGTGTTTCCAATTATCAATGTGGGAGCAGTTGAACGGGTAAGTTCTGGGTGGCTGGTATCTGTCGGCGGGAAAGCCATAGCAACACCTGCCTTTCCGGGCTGGGAGCGCTATAGCTTCATTAATTTTCCAGCATTAAGTGTGGAAACTCCTAACCTTGCAGACCATCTTACCGGCAAGGACGATAGCTTAAGTTTAGTTCTTTTCAGCCCAAATCCTTCTCTGTCTATTGGGGCTATTGGACGGTACGATCCTAATCGGGGCGCTTTCAATAACTTTGACACTTTTGACACGCGCTGGTCCGTGGAGCCGGGAGTTTTTGCCGAGTATTGGGCAAGCCCTGACTCTCTTAGAATCCGCGGTGAGTTGCGGGCGGGAGCTGATGGAGCGGGCGGACTAACGGGCAATCTTGGGGCGGCCTTTGTTAAACGCATCGGAAAATTTGTGATTTCCGCAGGTCCGCATTTAGAAATGAGCGGAATTGACTATGTTGGGGCTCGTTACGGGCTGGTGAACACTCAACACTTACCTGGTGACCAGATTGGTTCCCGCAGCTTTGGCGCTGCCGGTCTCGTAAACTTCATATCTGGAAGAAATTGGTCTACATCCCTTTATGCAAATTATGACCGCGTAGAATTATCCGGTGTTGATTCCCAGAAGTCACAAATTGGCGGATTTAACGATGAGGTGCGCGTCGGCGCTTCCTTTAACTTGAACTTTACGCCGCCGTCACAGTGAAGTTATTCAACTCGCTTCGGCGAGATCTAGGGCAGCAACGACGGCTTCAAACGTCAATAAAGTTGATGCGTGGCGAGCTTTATACTCACGGACGGGCTCAAAAATAGCCAAATCTGCCCACATACCGGCCGGGGGCGGCCCATTTTCCTTCAACATCGCTCGCATACAGTCTCTAAGTTCACGGAGTTCTGCTGACTTGGCACCTATCACATGCCGCGCCATAACAGACGCGCTTGCTTGGCCCAACGCACAGGCTTTCACATCATGAGCAAAATCAATAACTTGACCGTCTTTAATAACCAGGTCGACGGTAACGGTAGAACCGCACAACTTCGAATGTACAGTTGCCGAAGCCATGGGTTTTACCAAACGCCCCTGACGCGGAATGTCCGCGGCAAGCTCAAGGATACGCTTATTATAAATCTCGTTAATCATCTTAGACCATTACCAGCCAAAGAGTGGCGGAATTGAACATGGATCTCCATATAGTGGGCATAGACTGAAATTACGAGTTCGATCAATTCTTTGCGTTTTTTCAATCCGCAAACTGGTCCAATCCAACAGAAAACGCGTAGACGGTTCTGTAATTCAACGATCGGAGGCTCCATGGACGCCGTGGTTAAGACCCTGCAAATGCGCCCACGGTCAGCAAGCGCTGAACCGCAGACCGCATTTCAAAGACCTACTCGCGAAGAGGCAGAAGCCGCTGTTCGAACCCTTATAGCATGGGCAGGCGATAATCCAGATCGTGAGGGTTTGGTTGATACCCCAAAACGTGTCGTCAAAGCATATGACGAGTTTTTTGCTGGATACAAACAGAACTCAAATGAGGTCCTCGATAAGGTATTCGAGGAGGTCGCGGGCTATGACGACATGGTCCTAGTACGCGACATACCGTTTTCTTCGCATTGCGAACATCACATGGTTCCGTTTGTGGGTACCGCACATGTCGCCTATTACCCATCAGAAGGGGTTGTCGGCCTATCAAAACTTGCTCGGGTTGTGGATGTTTTTGCTAAAAGGCTGCAAACGCAAGAAACGATGACTGCACAAATCGTTGAGGCCATCGAAGACGCCCTAAGCCCTCGTGGCGTCGCGGTCTTAATCGACGCCGAGCATATGTGTATGTCAATGCGAGGCGTTCAGAAGCAAGGCTCTTCGACAATTACAACCCGCTTTACTGGCATCTTCCGAGATGAACCTTCTGAACAGGCGCGTTTTATGTCGATGCTTCAGGGTTTTAGAGCGCGATGATTTATTGGCTCGCCTGAATTTAATATTATGATAAATTTAAACCCCGCTTATGCGGGGTTTTTCTTGGAATTCTCAAAATGGCCTACAACTCACAAATTACCTTTGCGATTACCGGATCAGCACATGACATTGAAGAGGGGCCCCTCTTCATGCCCAAATTTGATTCTAACGGGCTCATAACGGCAATCGCCGTTAATGAGACCACCAATGAAATTCTCATGGTTGCACATATGAACCGTGATGCCTTGATAAAATCAATCGAAACAAATGAAGCATGGTATTGGTCACGATCAAGAAACACGCTTTGGCGTAAGGGCGATACATCAGGACAACTGCAGCTGATAAAAGAGATTCGCGTTGATTGCGATCAAGATTCCATAGTTTTAATTGTCGAAGTTCAAGGCGATGGAGGATGTTGCCATACGGGAAGAAAAAAATGTTTTTATCGCCGGATCGACGGGATCGATAATGAAAATCGTTTAGTACTAAGTTCGATAAAAGATTAAGTTAAATCGAAATCCGTAAACGGCCCAAGTTTGTAAAAATCAGAATTAATCTAATCGACATAAGAAATTTTTTGTTAAAAACTTCTGATAGAAATGAATATCTTTTTCAACTTGGATAGTTAATTGGCTTATCAAGAATTGAAAACACTACTAGACCTGTAAGAAATCCACCGATATGTGATTCCCAGGCAATGATATTGTCATCAATATTCAAAGGTACTCCTATCGTACCGCTGACTAGATTGGTTCCGAGCCACAGCAATATAAAAATCAAGATTCTACGATCCTGAAGGGTTTTAGAAATTGATAAAGCCGGAGCTTGATATTGCCCATAAACGGAAATTGAAAATCCCGAAAGCGCTTCACCCGGTTGAAACATGAAGCGAAGCGATGCTGCTATAATTCCAGATATAGCAGCGGAGGCACCAATAATTGGGATGACATCGTGGTAGTGAACCGTGAAATGCGCTAAGGCTCCTCCGATGGCAGCCATTGAATAAAGTACCACAAATCGAAAAGGACCTATTCTACGAGCAACAATGCTTCCAAAGGCTATCAGAGAAATTGAATTAATTAATAGATGCGACCACCCCGCATGAATGAATGAATATGTTAATAGTGATCCCGGAACAAAACTAGGATGATAAAACAGATAGATAGCGATATTACGAACGTTTACTGAACTAACATCTCTCGCACCATCATAACTCTGATCCGCCAAAGTATTTATGATGTTTGATCCGAATAGATCGAAGAAGTTGGCCGGTATAAATCCAAAATAAAATATAAAGTCTCGAGAAAAATCAGACGAAACAAATTTCATAAAAAATTGGCACGCAATGTATCCAACTAAGATAATCAATATGATGTTCGGAACATTGACGGAAGATTGGTGGTTCATAATGAGTTCAATTCTATTTCAGCTATCTAAAATCTGAAGA
>CANGPA010000083.1 GCA_947455645.1 Hyphomicrobiales bacterium
CATCGGTTCGGTCATTCGGGTCGATCGCGGGGATTTGAAGCGAGCAGCTTGCACCGCGTCACCAAATGCTAAAGCGCCACGAACGCGACGCTCAAAAGGCGAATTCGTGGGCTCCCCAGATGTGAAGGAGATGAGCCATGACGTGTTTGTGTTGTTGTCGGTAGGTGCCGCACGCTGACCGGGGCGTCTCTCTCCGGTGATCCATGAAATGACATTGTCTATTTAGACGATCCGTTTCCTACGGAGCGACGGGGCGAGTTTGTCCGCGCTTCCTTTCCCATTTCATTCGTTCAGGCTTTTGCCTTTTTGAAAGATCACTCTCATGACAAATTTTAAACTCTCATCCCTCTTGCTCTCCCGTCGCAAAGTTCTCGCGACTGTTCTTGCGGCTTCAGCATCCGCTGTTGCCCTCGCTCCGCCGAGCCTTTTCGCTGCGCCGACCGAAGTGCGTATTGGTTACCAAAAAAATGGCGTGCTCTATCTCGCCAAAGAAACCGGACAGCTTGAGGCCGCGCTGAAAGCCAAAGGCCTTTCGGTGAAATGGGTCGAGTTTTCATTCGGTCCCCCGCTGCTTGAAGCGCTTGGCGCAGGCAGCATCGATTATGGCACGACGGGTGACTCGCCGCCGATCTTTGCTCAAGCTGCCGGTAGCAATCTCGTCTATGTCGCCGCGCAAGAAGCAGCGGGTGCCGGTGCTGCACTATTAATTAAAGACACGGCTTCAATTGCTTCGCTCGCCGATCTCAAAGGCAAGAAGGTTGGATTTGCGAAAGCCTCTTCGGCGCATAATTTGACGATTGCGGCACTTGAGAAAGCCGGTCTCACATACAAAGATATTGAGCCTGTTTATCTCGCCCCTGCTGATGGCGCAGCGGCATTTGCAAAAGGCGCGATTGATGCGTGGACCATTTGGGATCCCTTCTTCGCTGTTGCTGAAGCACAACCGGGTACAAAAGTTTTGGCTCCTGCCAAAGGCATTGTGACGCAGAACTCCTTCTTCCTGGCGAATGCCGATTTTGCCAAGGCCAATCCTGAGATCGTTTCGGCGGTAAATGAAGGAATCGCAGCAACCGCGCGTTGGGCTGAAACCCATCGCAAAGACGTCACTGATGTTCTCTCAAAAGCCACAGGCATTGCGCCTGATATTCAGCAAAAGGCGGTTGATCGCACAGAGTTTGTGATTCACCCGCTGCGTGATCCGGTGATCGCCGAGCAGCAGCGCATTGCAGACCGGTTTCTTTCATTGGGGCTGATCCCCAAACAGATCAATGTGAAAGACATTGTGTGGACGTGGAAGCCCGCGAGTTGAGTTGAGTTTCGTGCCGCAGGTTTCGGGGACTTCTCCCCCTTTGCCCGAAGCCTGCGGCGCGAATAACGCCCCCTCGAAGTCCTGATCTCCAATTTGCAAGACACTCCAATTTGCAAGACACTTCAATTTGAAAGATCCTTCCCATGTCAAATACAGCAATCAATACGGCAAACCCTCTTGATGTTTTCTGGTTCATTCCGGTCTCCGGCGACGGCGCTTATCTGGGGACGGAAAAAGGGCATCGGCCTGCTGAATTTTCTTATCTTAAACAAATCGCACAAGCGGCGGACCGCTTAGGTTTTAAAGGCGTTTTGATACCGACCGGGCAAGGCTGCGACGATCCGTTTATCACAGCCTCCGCACTGGCCGCGCATACCGAACGGTTGAAATTTCTTGTCGCGTTGCGCCCCGGTGTTGCTTCACCAACCTTTGTGGCGCGTCAAGCCGCGGCGCTCGATCGCATCTCGAATGGTCGTTATCTCGTCAATGTTGTGACGGGTGGTAATCCGCGAGAATTAGCGGGCGACGGAATCTTTTTACCGCATGATGAACGCTATGCGCACACGGCGGAGTTTTTATCGGTCTATAATCGCCTCTTGCGCGGCGAGACAGTTGATCTTGATGGTCGCTATATCAAAGTGAAAGGCGCGCGTCTTGATTTCCCGCCGGTGCAAGAGCCTTCACCACCCGTCTGGTTTGGCGGTTCGTCTGATCCCGCAATTGATGTGGCCGCGCAATATGTCGATACCTATCTGACATGGGGTGAGCCGCTCGCTGATGTTAAGGCGAAACTCGATGCGGTGCGGGCGCGTGCGAAGGCCCATGGGCGCACTGTAAAATTTGGTTTGCGTATTCATTTGATTGTGCGGGACACGGAAGAAGAAGCGTGGGCGCAGGCCGATAAGCTCATTCGTCATTTGCCGGATGAAGCAATTGAAGCCGCGCAGAAGAAATTTGCCTCTGAATCCGACTCCATCGGTCAAAAGCGGATGAGCGCACTTCATCAGGGTGGTCGTCGTGACAATCTCGTGATTGCGCCCAATCTCTGGGCGGGCATCGGTCTTGTGCGTGGCGGTGCAGGGACGGCTCTTGTCGGTGATCCGGATACGGTGGCCACGCGCCTGCGTGAATATCAAGCGCTCGGCATCGAGACGATTATCGCGTCGGGCTATCCGCATCTTGAAGAAGCCTATCAGACCGCTGAGCTTCTCTTCCCCAAACTCGGCATTGGCCAAGAACCGCGTGTTCGTCATGCGACAGCGCCCGGTGAATTTGGTGCGTCGGGCACCGGTTTGCGCGTTTCGGCATCGTGAGGACGAAGATGAACACGCTCGCGCTCGCTCAAAACAAAGACAAGATCGCCTCAGCGAAAAACAAACGCGTGAATGATATTGTTGTGCCGGGCCCCTTCGCGTCGCTCAAACGCTTTGTACCGGTGACCGTGCCTTTGGCGGTTCTCATTTTATGGCAAGCGGCGTCGAGCGGTGGTGCGCTTTCGTCAACCATCTTGCCCGCACCACTTGATGTGGCGCGGGCCTTTGTTCGCCTTCTGCTCTCGGGTGAATTGGCTGAAAATGCTGCTGTGAGCTTCTTGCGTGCGGTTTCGGGCTTGATTGTGGGCGGGACAATCGCATTCGCGCTCGGACTTTCAAACGGATTATCGCGTCTCTCCGCGCAAGCGACCGATACGACCATCCAGATGATCCGCAACATCCCCAATCTCGCGCTTATTCCGCTCGTGATTTTGTGGTTTGGTATTGGGGAGGGTGCGAAACTCTTTCTCGTATCATTGGGTGTTTTCTTCCCGATCTATATCAATACGTTTCACGGTATCCGCACGGTTGACCCGCAGCTTCTCGAAATGGCGCGCTCTTATGGTTATCGCGGATTTGCGTTGTTTCGCCGCGTGATTTTGCCGGGTGCTCTCCCATCAATCTTTGTCGGACTTCGCTACGCGCTCGGCATTATGTGGCTCACTTTGATTGTTGCCGAAACCATCGCCGCGCAATCGGGCCTCGGCTATATGGCGATGAGCGCGCGTGAATTCATGCAGACGGATGTCGTGGTGCTGGCGATCTTGATTTACGCGTCGCTTGGCAAAGTTGCTGATCTGCTCGTACGCGGATTTGAGACACTCACACTGTCCTGGCATCCGGCTTACGCGAAGGGGGTGCGCCTATGAGTGCTCAAGCTCTTCGTATTTCAGATACTGCGTCTCAATCGGGAGCGTCGATCACGCTTAACACGGTGACGCGATCCTTCGGCGCGCTGCGTGTTCTTGAAGGGATTGATCTCACAATAGAGCCCGGATCCTTTGTTGCGATTGTTGGTCAATCGGGCTCTGGCAAAAGCACGCTTTTGCGCATTATTGCAGGACTTGATGCGGATTACGGGGGCCGTGTTCTCATCGAAAAGAACCATGTGCCAGCGGTCGCCCGCATCATGTATCAGGAGCCGCGGCTTCTGCCTTGGGCAACGGTGATCGGCAATGTCGCCGTGGGTCTTGGCCCTGATGTTGAGTCAAAATTTGCGCTGACGCGTGCGCGCCGCGCACTTGATGCCGTTGGTCTCGGTGATCGCGCGGCCGATTGGCCCGCTATTCTCTCCGGCGGCCAAAAACAGCGTGTGGCACTTGCGCGGACCTTGGTGAGCAAGCCTGATCTACTTGTGCTCGACGAACCCCTTGGCGCGCTTGATGCGTTAACGCGTATCGGCATGCAAAGCCTGCTTGAACAAGTTTGGCGCGAAGAAGGATTCACTGCATTGCTTGTCACACATGATGTGACTGAAGCGCTCACGCTCGCAGATCGCATTGTGCTCATCGAGGAGGGCCGTATTGCGCTTGATATTGATGTGCCGTTCGAGCGCCCCCGCCGTCGGGGTGCGGTTCAATTCGGCGCGCTTGAAGAACAACTTCTTTCGACTCTTTTGAAAACATCACCCCGCACCGAGGAGTATGTGATATGAATCCCTCCATCGACCCTTCCACTTTTCGTCAAGCCATGCGCCGCCTCGCCGGAGGCGTGGGCGTTGTGACGGTTGGTTCCGGTGCGGATCGCACGGGTTTTACCGCAACATCGGTGACCTCGCTTTCTGCCGAGCCGCCGACGGTTCTTGTTTGCATCAATCGCAATGCGTCTTCTTGGTCCGCACTTTCTGATTATCGCAGTTTCGGGATCAATCTTTTGAATGCGGATCAACAGCCTCTTGCGGATCGTTTTTCCGGCCGCACAGGCGAGAAGGGTTCAGCCCGCTTTTTCGGCGCACGTTGGAAAACGCTCGTCACTGGTGCTCCCTTGCTTGAAGGCGCGCTGGCCGCAATTGATTGCACGGTTGAGGAAGTGATCGAGCGGCATTCGCATGCGATTGTCATCGGGCGGATTGAAGCGGTTGAACTTGGCCGTTGGTCTGATCCACTGCTTTATTGGTCGGGAATTTATCGCACAACGCGTGATCTCGAGACCGTCCCCTTTTCGGCGGTCGGCTGACCTGATACGCCTCTGCCTCAGCTCGGGGCAGGGGAGATTGGGGTGACCGCAGAGATTCGCACCGGTGACGGTATTGAAACCCGCTATTCCTGGATCAGGCTTGGCATCGCCATTTTGATCGGCACCATCGGCGGTGTGGGTATGTGGTCGGTGGTTGTGGCTTTGCCTGCGGTGCAAGCCGAATTTGGTACCGGACGCGGCAATGCTTCTTTGCCATATACGCTGGTGATGCTGGGCATTGCCGCGGGTGGCGTGTTCTTTGGTCGTATCAGCGACCAGCGTGGTATTGTTCCTCCTCTTTTGATCGGCGCGGTTGCGCTTGGCCTTGGTTATGGTGCTGCGGGCCTCTCTCCCAATATCTGGGTGTTTATCGCATTGCATGGTGTGTTGATTGGCGCGCTTGGCAGCGCGACATCTTTCGGCCCTTTGATGTCGAATACATCTTTGTTTTTTGATACGCATCGCGGCTTAGCCGTCGCATTATGTGCGTGTGGCAATTATATCGGCGGCGCGATTTGGCCGCGTGTCGTGCAATATGGCATTGATACGGTGGGGTGGCGTTATACCCATATGGGTATTGGTGTGATTTGCGTCATCACACTCGTGCCATTGGCGCTGTTGATGCGGCGGCGGCCACCGGTTGTGCCGCCACGCGCTCCGGCAACAACAGGGCGTCATGGTTCGGCAAGCCTCGGGATTAATCCCGGTCTTTTGCAAGTGTTGCTCGGTGTTGCCGGCATTGGATGTTGTGTCGCGATGTCAATGCCGCAAGTGCATCTCGTCGCTTATTGCGGCGATCTCGGCTATGGCGCGGCGCGTGGCGCTGAAATGCTTTCGATGATGTTGGGCCTCGGTGTAATCAGCCGCATCGCAGGCGGACTCGTTGCGGATCGCTTTGGAAGTATTTTCGCTTTAGCGCTGGGATCATTGATGCAAGGCCTCGCGCTCACTTTCTTCCTCTTTTTTGATTCACTGACATCACTCTATCTGATTGCGGCGATGTTTGGATTGTTTCAGGGGGGTATTGTGCCGAGCTATGCCATGATTGTGCGCGATTATTTCCCCTCAGCAGAAGCGGGGCGCCGCGTGGGTGTTGTCTTGATGGCGACCTTGGTGGGCATGGCGTTTGGCGGCTGGCTCTCGGGTGCCATTTTTGATTGGACCGGTTCTTACGCCATGGCGTTTTTGAATGGCGTGATGTTTAACCTCGTTAATCTTGCGATTGTGGGATGGTTGTTGATGCGCAGTGGCGGTGTGTTCGCGGTCTATCGCGCGCGCCGCGCTTCTGCTGCGTGATATTGTTTGATTGATCTGATGGCTTTAGAAACGCTTTTTTCTCCGTACATTATTGGCAAGGTCACTATTCCGAACCGGATCGTGTCAACGGGCCATGATACGGTGATGGCGCATCACGGTCAGGTGACGGATCGTTTGATCGCGTATCATGAAGCGCGCGCGAAAGGCGGCGTGGGTCTCATCATCGTACAAGTCGCCGGTGTGCATGAAACCGCGCGCTACACGTCACATATGCTGATGGCGGATGATGACAGTTGTATCGAGGGGTATCGCGCGCTTGCCGCAAAAATTCACGCGCAGGGCACCAAAGTTTTTGGCCAATTGTTTCATCCCGGCCGAGAGATTATGGAAACGGATGATGGCACGGCGCCTGTTGCTTATGCGCCTTCGGCGGTGCCCAATTCCCGCTTTGCGGTGATGCCCGTGCCGCTTGAGCTGCCGATGATTGCTGAGATTATCGAGGGCTATGCGGCTTCGGCGTTGCGCTTGAAACAATCAGGCCTTGATGGCTGCGAGATTGTTGCAAGTCACGGCTATCTACCGGCGCAATTTTTAAATCCGCTCGTGAACCGGCGCACCGATCAGTATGGTGGAAGCCTTCAAAATCGGATGCGGTTTATTGAGGAGATCGCTACAGCGGTGCGCGCGCGTGTCGGTGATGATTTCGTTGTTGGCCTTCGAATATCAGGCGAAGAGCGCGATGTTGAAGCGATCGATAAGAACGAGGTGATCGCGGTATGCGAAGCCTTGGATCAAAAAAATGCTTATGATTACTATCATGTGATTGCGGGCACATCGGCTTCGTTATCAGGCGCCATCCATATCGTGCCACCGCTCTATTATGAGACGGGTTATGTTGCGCCCTTTGCGGCGAAAGTAAAAGCTGTGGTCAAGGCGCCTGTGATGGTGACAGGGCGCATCAACCAACCACAAATCGCGGAGCAAATTTTATCTGAAGGCCGCGCCGATTTTTGCGGCATGACGCGCGCGCTGATTGCTGATCCTGAAATGCCCCATAAAGCACGCATGCATCGGCTTGATGATATTCGCGCCTGTATTGCGTGTAACCAAGCCTGTATCGGGCATTTTCATAAGGGCTATCCGATCTCGTGTATTCAATATCCGGAGACGGGACGCGAAACGAGTTTGGCCGCACGCAAAACGCCAACGAAGCACAAAAAGAAAATTATGATTGCAGGCGGTGGGCCCGCAGGCATGAAAGCCGCTGCGGTTTTGGCCGAGCGCGGACATCATGTCATTTTGTGTGAAGCGTCTTCCCAACTCGGTGGTCAAGCACTGTTAGCGCAAATGCTTCCCGGCCGCGCGGAGTTTGGTGGTATCGTCACCAATCTCGCGCGCGAGATGGAATTGGCAGGCGTTGAGGTGCGGCGCTCAACGCCGGTCACACGCGCAATCGTAGAGCAAGAAAATCCTGATGCGGTGATTATCGCAACGGGCGCAACTGCGCGTCGGCCTGAATTCGAAGGCTCTGAGAGTGCGCATTGTGTGACCGCTTGGCAAGCCTTGAAAGGCGAAGCCAATATTGGCGGCCGCGTTGTGATTGCCGAATGGAAAGGCGATTGGATCGGTATGGGCTTGGCCGAAAAGCTGGCGCGTGAAGGGCGTAAAGTGACGCTCGCCACCGAAATGCCGATGGCCGGACAGGCCTTACCCTTTTATGTGCGCGATGAAATGGTGGCGCGGCTTCATCGTGCGGGTGTCGAGATTGTGCCTTATGCACGGCTTTACGGCACTGACTCTGAAACCGTCTATTTTCATCATGCGAGTTCGGGCGAAGCGATGGTGATCGAAGGTGTTGAGACGCTTGTGTTGTCGCAAGGCCATGAAAGCGTGAATACGCTCAAAGACGAATTAAAAGATCTCGGTGTTCCGGTTCACATCATCGGTGACGCGCTCACACCGCGCACGGCTGAGGAAGCTGTACTTGACGGGTTGAAGCTCGCAACGGGTGATTTTTATTCTTGAAGAAAAAATTTACGCGCGCGGATTGCCATAAAACAACGTCACAAC
>CANGPA010000084.1 GCA_947455645.1 Hyphomicrobiales bacterium
ACTGATCATCGTCATTAGGGAGTTCTGATTATGCCAGCTGAGGCGTCCCTCAATCTGAAGCCCGGTAAATTGACGCATGAGAATGCGATCGAAATCAAAGGCATGAACAAATGGTTCGGAGCCTTTCACGTTCTGCGTGATATTGATCTTACGATCACGCGCGGCGAACGCGTTGTGGTGTGCGGTCCTTCCGGTTCGGGCAAGTCAACTTTGATCCGGTGCATCAATCGTCTCGAAGAACACCAAAAGGGCAGCATCATTGTTGATGGCACCGAGCTCACAGCTGACGTCAAGAAGATTGATGAAATTCGCCGCGATGTCGGCATGGTGTTCCAGCACTTCAATTTGTTTCCGCATTTGACGATTCTTGAAAATCTGACTTTGGCGCCGATTTGGGTGAAAAAACTCCCCAAGAAAGACGCGGAAGAAATTGCGATGCACTATCTGAAGCGCGTCAAAATTCCGGAACAGGCGCTTAAGTTCCCGGGCCAACTTTCAGGTGGCCAACAACAACGTGTGGCGATTGCGCGTTCGTTGTGCATGAGCCCGAAGATCATGTTGTTTGATGAGCCCACGTCAGCGCTCGATCCCGAAATGGTCAAGGAAGTACTCGACACAATGGTGTCATTGGCTGAAGACGGCATGACGATGATTTGCGTCACCCATGAAATGGGCTTTGCCCGTCAGGTGGCAAATCGCGTTATTTTCATGGATCAAGGGCAGATCGTGGAAATTAATACGCCGAATGAGTTCTTCAAAAATCCGCAGCATGAACGGACGAAACTGTTCTTGAGTCAGATCTTGCATTAATTATGAGGAGGCAGGGATTAGGGCTTAGCGCCTAGTAGTAAAGTAACTCTATCTCATCTTCCTACTGCCTACTGCCTACTGCCTACTGCCTCACCCCTTCACCACTTCGCAATCATCACGCGCGCCCCATTCGGCCCATGATCCGTCATAGAGCGCGTGGATCGGCTTGCCGATCGATTGCAAGGCAAGCGCGAGAATTGCAGCGGAAACGCCTGAGCCGCAGCTCGTTATGATCGGTTGATCGAGATCGACGCCGGCCTGTTTGAACGCGGCCCGAAGATCGTTTTCATTTTTTAAAGTACCATTGGCAACCACATCACCAAATTGCACGTTGAAGCTGCCCGGCATGTGACCCTGCTTTAATCCAGGGCGCGGTTCGGGTGCCTCGCCTCGAAAACGATCAGCCGGCCGTGCATCGACAATCTGTGCCGATTTTGTTGTGAGCGCAGCTTTCACCGCGGCAAGATCAGCAATCGATGCGTCATTTAAACTTGTCTTGAATGTTTTTGGCGTCGGATTTGTTTTGGTGTTTGTCCACGCGCGTGATTCAGCTTTCCAACGCGGCGCACCACCTTCGAGCAGAGACACGCGTGCGGCACCCATTTCAGTGAAGGTCCACCAAACACGCGCGGCGGCAAACAATCCGGCGCCATCATAAACAACAATATGATCCTGATCTGAAATGCCCATCGCGCCAACGGCGCGTGCAAACTCATCTGGCTTTGGCACCATATGGGGAAGGAGCGTGGTTTTGTCGGCAATCATATCAATGTCAAAATGCACCGCGCCGGGTATATGGCCGGCTTCATATTCGGCTTTGCCATCGCGGTTCATCGTTGGGAGATACCAGCTTGCATCGACAATCGAGAGATTGGCATCGTTTAGATGATCAGCCAGCCATTGTGTTGTGACGAACAGAGGGGCGTTCATATCGAGCTTCCTTGGTAAATCGGGATTAGGCGAGGGCGATGCGTACGCGACGATTCATCTTGCCCTTTTTTTCAATCGAGGTCACAGCCACCGCGCCGATTTCACGCGTGTTGTTTATATGTGTGCCGCCGCAAGGCTGAAGATCGAGCGCTGCAATCTCAACGAGCCGCACACGTCCGGTCCCCATGGGCGGTTTGACGGACATGGTTTTGATAAGTGATGGATTGGCCTCGAGTTCCTCATCGGTAATCCAGCGATAGGAAACGTCTGCTTCGGTATTTATGCGACGCATGAGTTCAGTCGTGATCGCATCCTTATCGAGACCGGCGTCTGGAATATCGAAATCAAGCCGCCCTTCGCCATCGCCGATTGCACCGCCTGTTACCGGATAGGGCAGGACAGTGGTCAGCACATGCAGTGCGGTGTGAATGCGCATGCGCTTTAGGCGAATGTCCCAATCGAGTTCGACGCTCACGACATCACCCACGGCCGGTAGCGTCTCACCCTCAGCGAGCACATGGATGATGTCGCTTTTGTCTTCGCTATAGACCGCCGTTGCGATTTTGGTTTTTAGACCATTTGGCCCCACCAATACGCCGACATCACCTGGCTGACCGCCGCCGGTCGCGTAGAACACGGTTTTGTCGAGAATAATTCCCGAGCGGTCCGTAATCGCGATTACGTTGGCTTGTGTGGCATTAAGATAGGCATTGTCACGAAACAGAAGCGCAGTGGCCATTAAAGATAATCCGGTTTGATCGTCGAGTGTCGCTCAAGCCATGCCGGCACCGGCAGGTTTTTCGACCTCAGGAACTCAGGATTATAGAGTTTTGACGCATAACGCGAGCCGCCATCACACAGAATGGTTACAATCGTGTGGCCCGGACCAAGATGTTGGGCAAGGCGGATGGCACCGGCAATATTGACGCCGGACGAGCCACCCAGTGAAAATCCTTCTTCTTCCTGCAAGCGGAAGATCAGCGGGATCGCCTCTTCATCAGTAACCTGGAACGCGACATCGATCGGCGCGCCCTCAAGATTCTTTGTGATCCGTCCCTGTCCGATTCCTTCTGTGATCGAAGAGCCTTCCGATTTGAGCTCGCCCCTCGTGTAATACGAATAGAGCGTCGCTCCCATAGGGTCGGCGAGGCCAATCTGGATTTGCGGGTTTTTTGCCTTAAGCCCTAGGCCGACACCGGCTAGCGTTCCGCCCGTACCAACCGCACAAATGAACCCGTCAACACGTCCATCCGTCTGTTCCCAGATTTCCTCCGCCGTGGTGGCAGTATGCGCTTCACGGTTGGCGATGTTGTCAAATTGATTAGCCCAAAATGCGCCATTCGGCTCAGATTGTTCAATCTTTTCAGCTAGTCGGCCGGAAATTTTCACGTAATTGTTTGGGTTTGAATAAGGCACCGCGGGAACCTCGATCAGTTCCGCGCCCATCTGGCGCAGGGTCGCCTTTTTTTCCTCTGATTGGGTCTCGGGGATCACGATCACGGTTTTCAAGCCAAGTGTATTGGCCACGAGGGCCAAGCCGATCCCCGTATTGCCAGCCGTGCCTTCTACGATTGTGCCGCCGGGTTTGAGGGTCCCATTCGCCAAGGCCGCCTTGATAATGCCAAGCGCCGCGCGATCCTTTACTGATCCGCCAGGATTCATAAATTCGGCTTTACCGAGAATTGTGCAGCCCGTCAGTTCCGACGCGCGTTTAAGGCGGATCAGGGGGGTATGACCGATTGCGGAAATGAGATCAGCGCTGATCGCCATTATTCTCCCCATAAAACTGTAAATAAATATAATTCACAAACATAAGCGGGTTTTCATCCTCCTGCAAGCGCTGCGGCGCCGCGTCGCGTGTCAATTTTCTGCGACATTATGTACTGTCAGGCTATGTCTTCGGATGTGATCCGGCTGGCAAAACATCGCGTAATCACTTCGTCATTGGGTAGTTTTGGAGCCGGGCATTTGTCTACGGAACAGATCATATCAGACCGGGAAGGGGCGCTGAACGCGCTTTTGGCGGATTACGCGGCGGGCCATTTAAATCCGGCGCTTCATAGTCTCGTTGGGGCGCATCTGTCTATGCGTGCCGAGAACCGCGCTTTTGTTGCTTCTCTGGAAGCGGTCCACGCGCAGGAGTTGGATGAGGAAGCCGCGCCATTGGCTAATCGCGCGATCCTTCTGGACAAGATTTTCGCGTCCCCGGCACGCCGGGCGCCCGCTATACGCCGAGACGCGGATCAAATCGTTCCGACGATCCTTCAGTCCTATATTGGCGCGGGGATCGACGATGTGAAATGGCGCAGCGTATTGCCGGGGCTTAAAGAGTATCGGATTACCGATAAGGCCTCAAATGTTGAGGCGTCGTTGCTGCGCATTCGTCCGGGTCGTCGTTTGCCGTCTCATACGCATGAGGGCACGGAAGTTACACTTGTGCTGAAGGGCGGATTTACCGACGCGGGTGGCCATTACTGCCGCGGGGATATTGCGATTGCTGATGGTGAAGTTGATCATCGTCCGCGTGCTGATGAGCACGAGGAATGCATCTGTTTTGCTGTGACTGATGCACCGCTGCGTTTGACAGGCCCGCTTGGTCGGATCTGGCATCACTTGACGGGTCATTAAGATGAGCGCGCTTTATCGCGCGCGTCCTGATCATGGCGTGGCCTGGGTCACGGGTGCGAGTTCGGGTATTGGTCGGGCGACGGCTCTTGAATTAGCGCGTCGTGGTTTTACCGTGCTTGCGACAGCACGGACTCAGACGACACTCGATGAACTTGTTGCTGAGGCAAAAGGGCTTACCGGGCGTATTATTGCGCGAGCCGTTGATGTTATTGATGCTGAAGCGCAGAATTCCGTGATCGCCGACGTCGAAGCCCAGCATGGTCCCATCGTTCTCGCTTTCTTGAATGCAGGTGTGTATTGGCCGATGCGTGCGCATCCATTTGATGGGGCGGCGTTCATGCGTATTTTTGATGTGAATGTCGGCGGTGTCGTCAATGGTCTGAGTGCTATATTGCCTCGGATGGTTGAGCGTCGTCGTGGCCAGATTGCCATTAATGCGTCTGTTGCTGGCTTTGGTGGTTTACCGAGAGCCGCGGCCTATTCAGGCTCGAAAGCGGCTTTGATCGTGATGGCGGAGAGTTTGAAACTTGATACCGATGCGCTTGGTATCAATTTGCAACTCGTCAATCCCGGATTTGTGAAGACGCCGCTGACCGACAAGAATGATCATCCTATGCCATTCCTGATGGAGCTCGATGAGGCTGCTCGCTGTATTTGCAATGGATTCGAGTCCGGTGATTTTGAAATCACTTTTCCGTGGCAACTCGCCCGCATTTTGAAGACATTGCGTCTATTACCTTATCGTGCCTATTTTTGGCTCATTCGCAAAGCGACAAGTTGGCCACCCGAGGCACAGAAATAAGCGCGTGCACTCAACCTGATTTTGAATAAATAATTTGTCTGACGTCGATATTGCCTTGCCTGAATCCGGCCTCACAATAGGCAAGATAATACTCCCACATGCGGCGGAAGCGTTCGTCAAATCCAAGCGGCGTTAATTCTGGCCAAGCGGCACGAAAGCGATCTCGCCATTGCGCCAGCGTGTCAGCATAATCGACGCCGAATATACGTTCATGCCGGATCATCATGCCCGCTTTTTCACCCAAATTTTTCATAATGCTTGGTGATGGCAGCATACCGCCGGGGAAAATATAGCGTCTTATGAAATCCATTTCACGGCGATAGCCTTCGAAAAAGCGATCCTGAATGGTTATCACTTGAATTCCGGCAACACCTCCTGTTTTGAGGCGGTCTGACAGCGTGCGGAAATAAGTGGGCCAAAATTGCTCTCCCACCGCTTCAAACATTTCAATCGATGCGACGCGATCATAAAGACCACGTTCGTCACGATAATCTTGCAGTTTGATTTCGACTTTTTCGTTGAGCCCCGCTTCGAACATACGCTTTTTGGCATATTCAAATTGTTCTTGGGAGATCGTTAAACCGGTAACATGACAACCAATTTCTTTGGCGGCATATTCTGCAAATCCGCCCCAGCCACATCCGATCTCCAGCACACGGTCAGAACTATTAATCGCTGTTTCGCGGGCAAGGGCCGCGTATTTTGCCGTTTGCCCTTTTTCGAGATCCTTATCTCCTGTCTCGAACAAGGCGGACGAATAAGTCATCGATGGATCAAGCCAACGTCCATAAAAACTATTGCCCAAATCATAATGCGCATGAATGTTCCGGCGCGATCCGGATTTTGTATTACGGTTCAACCAATGTTTGAAAAGCTGCCAATATCGGACAAACGGCTTCCCATCGAGCATGGCTGAAATCAAATGATGATTAGCGGTGAATAATTGCAGGAAGCTGGTGAGGTCTTTGGCTTCCCATTCACCGCGCAAAAAGGCTTCTGCCACACCAATATCGCCACCCGTCAGCATACGCTTTGCAAAATTAAGATCATGCACAATCATCTCGGCTTGGGGGCCCGGTTTTGATCCGCTAAAATGAAAATGGCGTCCGTCGGGAAGATGAACGGATAGGCTGCCGGCTTCGATCCGTGTGGCAAGAGAAAGCGCCTGCCGCACAAAGAAAGGCAGGTCCGCAAACTGATTAGCCGCGGTATCTCGCGTGATCATAATTGGCTCACTGCCTTTGCGCACCGTATCAAGCATTTCCCCCTCGCATTTCCCGATCCGGACCGATCTTCTATGATCGATTCCGGAACGTCTCATTTGTCCCCGACTATATTTGTCGGCGCGGGCGGCTTTGGACGTGGCAAAAGCCGCAATCCTTTAATCCACAGCCGTAACGCCTCATAATGGATACCAGTAATAATTTTGAGCGTGAGCAGCGGGATCGTCAAGAAAAACCGCAACAAAGCGGAGGTTGAAAATTCTTGATAATGCCCAAGAAAACTGGCGGATAGAACCGGGCCTGCGGCGTCCGAGACCAAAATCCGTACCGATACGCGTTCTGACGGTGGGTTTACGCGAAACCCATAATGCATCTCGACGGGATTAAAGGGCGAGACATAAAAGCATTTTTCGGTTTCTTGACGCAGGCCCGAAACCGTTAACTGGCCGGGGCGAACGGGAGCAACATAAGTGTGGTGTTCGCCAAACGTGTTCCGCACTTCGTAAAGCACACCGGTCAAATGATCCTGATCATCATAAGCGAAATAGACGCTTAATGGATCAAACACATAGCCAAGAATGCGCGGGTAACAGAGCAGTAAAATTCGTCCACCTTTGAGCGTTAGACCCGCTTCCGCAAAGAGGGCTCGTGCATAGGGAGCAAGCGGGCTTCCATCGCGCGGGCCATGATCACGCTCGTGAAAACTCATGAGATTGAAGCGGCTGATCGAAAATACCGGGCTCGCCTCTTGGGCGCGATCAAGTTGATCTAAATCCACAAGAAGGGAATACACCCGATAACTGAAGCGGTGCGTTACCGGCTTCATCCTTGCATGCATCACGGGGCCGAAAAATAGACTGATCGCGTCCCGAGGCGGTGCGCGTCTCGATCCGGCTTTGTTGGAGATCACTCGGCCGCCTCAGTCAATTGAGATACAGTCGCCCAGGTTGGAAAAGCACCAAAATGGGCAGCGACATCAAGTGCGGACGCTAAACCATCTTCATGAAATCCGTAACGTGTCCACGCGCCGGCGAACCAGGTCCGGTTCTTTCCCTGAAGCGCCCCAATCTTGGGTTGCGCAGCAATTGCAGCGGCGTTAAATTGTGGATGGTCATAAACATAACGACCAAAAATTTTGTTATCTGCGGGCGGCGTTGGTGGATTGAGCGTTACAAAAACCGGACGTGACGGATCAAGATTTTGTAACATGTTCATCCAATAGGTCACGCACAGCTCGTCCGAGCGGCCCTGACCCTGTAACACATTCCACGCGGCCCAAGCGCGCTTGCGTTTGGGCATAAAACGTTCATCACGGTGCAGATAGACGGTGTTGGGCTTATAAGGAATCGCACCTAAAACTGCCTGTTCTTCAGCTGAAGCATCCTTGAGCATCGCCAAGGTTTCATCCGTATGCGAAGCAAAGATTACGCCGTCAAATGTTTCACGGTTTCCATCTGCGCAAGTTACGGTCACCGAATGCGCCGACCGCGTGACTGATACGATCGGTTGGCCGAGCTTCACCCGGTCACGATAGGACGACATCATTTTCGTGACGTAAGATCGGCTTCCACCTTTAACAGTGCGCCATTGCGGGCTGGCGAAACCTAACAGATGATGATTGTTGAAAAAGGCTATGAAACTGCGCGCCGGGAAATTCAACAGCGAC
>CANGPA010000085.1 GCA_947455645.1 Hyphomicrobiales bacterium
ATCGCACGCACATCGGATGATCCGCGTCACGGTCTCACAGCCTTTCTCTTTCATAAAGATCAACCGGGTTGGGAGATCATCCGCCGCATTGGCATTATGGGGCCGGAAGAACATGGCGGTCATTGCGAATTAAAATTTGATGGGCTCATTGTCGGTGAAGATCAAATTTTGGGTAAAGTCGGCCAAGGGCTTAAAGTCACTCAAACGCGTTTGGGTCCGGCGCGTCTCACCCATTGTATGCGATGGCTTGGGCTTTCAAAACGCGCCGTTGAAATCGCGCGTGATTACGCGGCAATGCGCGAAGGGTTTGGCGTTAAACTGGCCGATCGTGAAAGCGTGCAATTGATGCTTGGCGATATTGCGATGCGGATCGAGATGGGCCGCTTGCTTGTGATGAAAGCCGCATGGGCGCTTGATCAAGGCTCTTTCGCGCGCAAAGAAATTTCGATGGCGAAAATGCATGTCGCCAAAGTGCTGCATGATGCTGCTGATGTGGCGATCCAAATCAACGGCGCACGCGGCTATTCAACCGATACGATGCTTGAATGGATTTATCGCTATGCGCGGCAGGCGCGCCTCGTTGATGGGGCCGATGAAGTCCATAAAATGGTCCTGAACCGCTTTCTAAACGAAGAGGGTGACGCCTTCTGGTCGTGGCCCGTTGGACATGACTAAGTGATGACGGAGTCATTTTCGCACGAAAAGCTTGATCGATTTGTGAAAGAGCATTTCGGTGCGGGACCTGGCGCAGTTGAGCGGATCGGCGGCGGGCAGTCTAACCCGACTTTTTTCATCACAGTGGGTGCGCAGCGGCTTGTTTTGCGCAAGCAACCGCATGGGCCAATCTTGAAAGGCGCACATGCGGTTGATCGCGAATATCGCGTCTTAGAAGCGCTTTCAAAAACCAATGTGCCCGTGCCGAAACCACTTCTCTTTTGTGCGGACGCTGACATTCTCGGCACGCCCTTTTATGTGATGGAGCGACTTGAGGGTCGCGTCTTTCACGATGCGGCACTGCCCGATCTCGCGCGCGATGAACGCACCACCCTTTATCGCTCGATGGCGGAAACGCTTGCGTGTCTTCATGCCATCGATCCCGACTCGATTGGTCTTTCCGATTTCGGACGGCCCGGAAATTATTTCGAGCGCCAACTCGCGCGTTGGTCAAAGCAGTGGGATGAGTCGAGCGCCAACTTTATTCCCGCGCTTGATGATTTGATCGAAGAACTGAAACAAATGCTGCCTGCTGATGACGGTTTGGTGTCCATCGTTCATGGCGATTATCGCATGGGCAATTTAATGGTCCACCCAACAGAGCCGCGCGTGATCGGTATTCTTGATTGGGAATTATCGACTTTGGGCCATCCGCTGGCCGATCTCGGCTTTGCGGCGATGGCATGGCATACAACGCCAAAAGACTATGGCGGCATTGCAGGACTTGATCTTGAGGGCCTCGGTATTCCCACAAAAGAAGCCTTCATTAAGGCCTATATGAATATTTCTAAAAGCGCTTTATCTCTACAACCCTTTCATATTGCTTTTGCCCTGTTTCGATTTGCTGTAATTTTCGTAGGTATCGCGGATCGTGCAAAGCACGGCAATGCTGCCGGAAACAATGCAACAGAAATTGCACCGCTTGCCGCGCGCTTTGCTGAGATTGGATTGTCGGTTTTAAAAAAACGGATAAACGCTTAATCGACGATGACGGCTTCTGCCGCATGTTTTGCTGAGGAGCGTAGCGGTTTTTCTTCCATGAAGAACAGTGCTACGAAAGAAATTCCAAAACCGATCGCTGTTGCAAGAAACATCACGAAAAACCGATCTCCTGCTTCAACCGTCGTGCTTGGCGCGCTTCGTCCGGCATTCAAAAGAATCGCACCGAAAACTGCGACCAGTAGCGCGCTTCCCAATTGACGGAAGAAATTCATAGCCCCCGTTGCGGTGCCCAACTGATGCGGTTTAACGGCGTTTTGGATTGCGACGGTTGTCGTCGGCAACACCGTACCAAGGCCAATCGCAATCACCGTAAATAAAGCTTCGAGTTCAACAATCGACATGCGGTTATGATAAAACGCAATGGCAAATGCGGCAACGGACGCGATCAACGAGCCCCAAAGCGGCAAGCGCTTATAATGCTTTAAGCGCCCCATCGTCTGTCCCGCTAACGTCGCACCCACCACAGTGCCAACCATGAAGGGAATCAACGCCAGTCCTGAGTCCGAAGCGCTCATGCCGCGGGCCGATTCAAAATAGACCGGCATGAAAATGGTTGTTGCGACATAGGTGCCCATACTAAAAAACGCGGCTACCGTTGCGGTCGCGACAATCGGATTGGCAAGCACTTCAACCGGTATCAGCGGTTCCATTGCGGCACGAATACGAAGCACAAACAAAATCCAGAGCACGAACGAGCCCGCAAGTGTGCCGATGATTAGGGGCGACGACCAAGGAAAGCGCACGCCGCCTTCATCCAAAGCCAACATCAGCGTGATGGTAGCGAGCACGATGAGAATAGCGCCTGGAATATCAAGCTGATGCGGTCGATGATGGATCGGCAAAAGTTTCAGCGTATTCGTTGTCATCATCCAAGCCACAAGGCCAATCGGGAGATTAATCCAGAAAATAAAAGACCAGTGAAGATGTTCGGTCAAAAAACCACCAAGCATGGGGCCCATAAGGCTGGCGAGCAGATAAACGCTTGTAAAAAAGATTTGATATTTACCGCGTTCTTTCGGCGCGACGATATCGGCAGTGATGGTTTGAGAAAGCGAGATTAATCCGCCACCGCCTAAACCCTGAATGCCGCGCGCGATGATGAGGGCCAACATGCTTGGCGCCAGGGCGCAGGCGATTGATCCGATTGTGAAGAGTACAATAGCCGCGAGCATGGTTACGCGACGACCATGGATGTCACTAAACTTGCCATAGAGGGGTGTCACCGCTGTTGTAGCGAGAAGATAGATACTTGCAACCCAGGCGATTGAATCGAAATTACCCAATTCGCGGCCAATCGTCGGCAGCGCTGCCGCAATAATCGTTTGATCGAGCGCGCCTAAAAACGTGGCAATCATCGTGCCGGTTAAAATCGTCCAAATGGTCTTTAAGGGCAAAGGTGCGTGCGACATGGGGCTCTCAATCAGCGTGAGTGAATTGCAGCATTACAAGCAAACAACAAAGATCGTGTTTATGCGGTAGCGCTATAAGGAAGCACTTCGCAATTTTGCAGCCATTGTCCGGTCAAGGCATGAAAGAATGTAGCGTGTCCAACCACGGCAATGCTTTGCCCTGAATGTGTCTTCAGCCACTCCCTGAAATGCGAAACGCGTTTTTGGAAAAGCTCATAGGGCTCAACCGCAAAAAGCCCGCGCGCATCGGGGTCGTGGTGCCACCAAGGATCATCAAGATGATCAAAGTCGAGCTGGGGGAAATCCTGCTTCAATTCGAGCGGCGAACGGCCCACATCGCCTGAGCTTTCGATCCGTTCCCGATGGCGGCAGGTAACGTGAAACGGAATAGCGCGATGACCAAAGATGTTGAGTCCGGTTTGAATAGCGCGGCTCAAAGGCGAGGTAATGACCAGATCTACAGCCTCACCTTCAAGGCGCATACCGGCATCTTTGGCTTGGCGATGGCCAAGCTCCGTCAAACGCGCGTCAAAATGGCCGGGATCTTCGCCGGTTGCTTCATAATGGGCGTTAAAAGTCGATTGGCCATGCCGGATGAGCAGAATCTTGGTCACTGCGGTTCATTTCTGTAAGGGATTTGCGTTGGTTCGATGTTTAGTCGATCCGCTATCCCTTCGCCAAGCGTTCAATTGCCGCGTCTGCCTTGCATGGCTTGCAAGGCCCACGGGATACGTGAGAGGTTTAGGGTCGATAGAGTCATAAAGGGCGGGGATTTGGTATGGCTGATGGGGAATTGATTGATCACACAGCGGTCGCGCTTCATGGTCTATTAGAAAAAGGTGAGATCACACCGCTTGATTGCCTCGATGCGCTGGAGACGCGCATCGCACTTGTCGATCCTGACGTGAATGCGCTGCCGACTTTATGCTTTGATCGCGCGCGTGATCATGCGCGTCGATTAATGAAGAAGCCAAGTTCAGAGCGCGGTGTGCTTGGCGGCATTCCTGTGGCCATCAAGGATCTCACAAATGTCGCCGGTGTGCGCTCCACGCAAGGCTCGCCGATTTTTGCAAACCATATTCCTGAAACATCGGATTTGATGGTCGAGCATATCGAAGCTGAAGGCGGCGTTATTTACGCCAAATCAAACACGCCGGAATTTGGCGCCGGTGCGAATACGTTTAATCCCGTTTTTGGTGCCACACGCAATCCTTACAACACTGCGCTTTCTGCCGCCGGGTCTTCGGGCGGTTCTGCCGTGGCGCTTGCCACGGGCATGGCTTGGCTTGCACAAGGGTCCGATCTTGGCGGCAGTCTTCGCAATCCCGCGAGCTTTAACAATATTGTCGGTCTGCGTCCCACACCGGGGCGTGTGGCTTTCACACGCGGTGGTCGCTTTGATTCAAGCCTCTCGGTTGAAGGGCCCATGGCGCGCACGGTCGAAGATCTCGCATTCTTTCTTGATGCGATGAGCGGAGATGATCCGCGCGATCCTATATCAAAGCCGCGTCCGGTAACCTCCTTTTTGAAGGCCACGCGCATCCAGACGAAATCTCTTCGTGTTGCCTATTCAGAAGATCTGGGCATTACGCCCGTTGATCGTGAAGTGCGGAGCATCACACGGAAGGCCGCAGAACAATTTCAAAAAATTGGCGCCCATGTTGAGGATGCCCATCCCGATGTTGCGGATGCCTATGTGATTTTCCAAACGCTGCGCGCGCAAAGCTATGCGATTGGCATGCGTGATTTGATGCGCGATCATCGTGAGGCGTTAAAGCCCGAAGTGATTTGGAATACCGAGAAGGGCCTCGCGCTCACAATGGTTGATGTTGCCAATGCAGAGCTTGCACGCACGGCCCTAATGCAGCGCGTCGCCAACTTCTTCGACCACTATGATGTGTTGTTATGCCCCGCGACTATCGTGCCGCCATTCCCGGTTGAGGAACGTGCGGTGATGGCATGCGACGGTGTCGTGTTTGAAACTTACGTCGATTGGCTCTTGATTGTTGCGGTCGCAACATTGGCGGGATGTCCCGCGCTCTCGCTGCCCTGTGGCTTCACAAACACGGGTCTTCCCGTTGGCATTCAAATGATTGGTCCGGCCAATGGCGAAGCCAAACTGCTGGCTGCGGCGCATCAGCTTGAAACCGCTTTGGGTCTTGAAACAGGTAAACCGATTATGCCGCGTAAGGGTTTAGCCTAATTACAAAGAAGGCGGACAGACGAAAGCGGTAATCGGTTGTTTATCAGGGCCTTGAATCGTCAATGTTGTCTTTGTAACCGGACCCGTGCAAAGCGCGGGCGTATTTTGGCGCTCACCCGAAAATAAAAATAAGACACCTTTTGTCCGCACATCATCGGTTGAAATCCATGGTGAATGGTCGAGCGTGTCACCAATGATCACGCGGTCTCGCAATGGTGTTTCAACCGCCGCTAATCCGGCAATCCACGGTGTGCCGCCGATAATGCCGAGCGGCGCAGATGTTGATTTTTCCCACACCGCTTGTGCTTCCAATTCTATCGCACGCATCGGCCAATTTGTGCGCGGTGCGGCGCCGCCAAAAATAAAATGTGCATGCAAGGCAAAGCCAACACCCACCAGCACGATCAATCCACACGATGCAAATGTCGCGCGACGGATCATGGGGAGTGACCATTCACGACCAAATTCCATCACCATCAAAAGTCCAAGCGGTGTAAACATCGCCAAGCCCCACATATCTTTAATGCGACTATTGGTGATCACGGCAAAAGCAAGCGTGAGAAGCACAGGTGCGAAGGTCACCAGACGCAAGAATAGGCGATCCTGTTTGTCAGCCACCAGGCGCGTTGCGCCCTTGAGTGATCCGATACCCGCAAAGAGTAAGGGCACAATCATCGGAAGATGATCGGCAATCTGGGCTAGAAAAAATTTCAACGGCGCGGAAGCAGAAGACGAGTCCGCCCGGGCTGCCAAATAAGAAAAAGGCTCAAAGTGATGGTCAATCAGCCAAATCACATGGGGTGAAATGAGGGCCAATGTGACTATAATCGCAAGATAAGGTCCGTAGGAAAGCCAAACTGTTCGCATGGGCCTTTCAAAAATATTTGCGAGCAGAAGCACACCGATCAGAAGCGCAAAAGAATATTTGGCATAAAGACCCAAGGCGCAAATAAAGCCGAGAAGAACCCATTTCAAAAGGGAAGATGGATCGCGTCTGATTTGGGCATAGACAAAAATAGTACCGGCCCAGAGCGGCAATTGCACGATGTTATGATTAAATTCGATTGTTGGAACGGTGAAGTAATAACTCGCAGCAATGAGCGCCGTGCCGGCTACCGCTCGTAAAGGGTCCATCAAGAGACGGCCCAGCCGATAGAGGAACCAATAGGTCAACGCGACTGAAATCTGCGCTGCGAGATAGGGGCCTAAAATAACATCACGCGTCAGCGTTACAAAAATTTCGATAATCCAAGAAGGCAAGGGTGGATGCTTAAAGGTGCCAATCAGCCAATGCGGCGCCCATACCAAACCTTCGACGACATCAAGCGGCGGAGCGCTCGAAAAAGCGAAAGGAAAACCAACGAGACTGAGAATTTGAACGCCGGCAAGGAGAAGAATTAGACGCCCGGGCGTTACCGTTTTGAGAATACGCATGGCATTGGCCCGGGTTTCGCTCGAAGGCGCCGATGAACGATCGGCGTTTTAACCCATTTGGGCCGGAGCGGGAAGCGCAACCCGAGAGCCGCGCTTCCCGAAATCATGTTTAGGCTTTTTTGACGTCGTGCCACGCGCGGCTTTTGGCCGAAGCGAGTACCGCATCCGTGACATAATCCGTTGCCAAGCCTGTCCGGAAGGTCGGGGCGGCGGGTTTGCCTGTCTCGAGCCCTTCGATGAAATCGGCGGCCTGATGGATGAAGGTGTGCTCGTAACCAATCTGCAAGCCCGGCACCCACCAATGTTTCATATAGGGATGATCGCCATCGGTGATGTGAACCGAACGCCAACCGCGCGTGCGGCCTTCATCGCGGTGATCAAAATATTCGAGTCGATGCAAATCATGCAGATCCCAGAAGATCGAAGCGTGTTCACCATTGATCTCGAGCGTGTAAAGCGCCTTATGGCCGCGCGCATAGCGCGTGGCTTCAAAAGTTGCGAGCGAACCATTATCGAAACGTGCGAGAAAGGCACTCGCATCATCAATCGAAACCGTCTCTACCTTGCCGGTGAGATTATGCTGACGTTCCTTGATGAAGGTTTCCGTCATCGCGGTCACAGACGAGATCGATCCGTTAAGCCACATCGCGGTATCGATGCAATGAGCAAGCAGATCGCCCGTCACACCACTGCCCGCAACCGCCGCATCAAGACGCCAGAGCCCGGCACCGCCTTGCGGTAAATCTTTCGAGATCGTCCAGTCTTGCAAGAATTTTGCGCGATAATGGAAAATCTTGCCGAGCTTGCCTTCGTCAATCAATTGCTTGGCGAGCGTGACTGCCGGAACACGGCGATAATTATACCAAACCATATTTGCGACTTTGGCTGATTCAACCGCTGCCACCATCGCTTCCGCCTCTGCAGGGTTGCGACCCAAAGGTTTTTCGCACATCACCATTTTACCCGCTTTGGCAGCGGCAATGGCGATTTCGGCATGCGTGTCATTGGGTGTGGCGATGTCGATGAGATCGATATCTTTGCGCTCGATCAGCTTGCGCCAATCCGTCTCGTAAGACTCGTATCCCCATTGATCAGCGAAGGCTTTTGCATTGGCTTCATTCCGGCCACAAACCGCTTTCATCACGGGCTTGTGTTCTAGATTGAAGAATTGGCTGACTTGCTTAAATGCGTTGGAATGGGTGCGGCCCATAAAGCCGTAACCAACAACGGCAACATTCAGTGG
>CANGPA010000086.1 GCA_947455645.1 Hyphomicrobiales bacterium
ATCCCGTCACGCGAACCGGGCCTCGGCATTGAACTCGATGAAGAGCTTGCACGCGCCAACCCTTACAAGGGCAAAGACCTGCATCTCGTGCCGGTTTTTGATCCGATTCATTTGCCAAATTGAATAAGAAATAAGGAAACACAAACATGAAATACGGCTATGTCGGCTTGGGCCATCTCGGCGCCAATCTTGCGATAAATCTGGTGAAAGCGGGCTATGAAGTCACCGTCACCGATCTCAACAAAGACAATGCGAAGAAGCTCATTGCCGCCGGCGCAAAATGGGCCGACACAGCAAAGGGCGTTGCAGAAAATTCCGACGCGGTCATCACATGCCTACCCTCACCGAAAGTGTCGATGGCGGTTCTCACTGGCAAAGACGGCATTCTCGCCGGCCTCAAAAAGGGCGGCACATGGATCGAGAATTCGACCAATGGCAAAGAAGAAATCGAAGCCATGGCGAAGATTGCCGCTGAGCATGGCGTTGAAACGCTCGAAGCACCAGTTACCGGCGGCGTGCATAAAGCGGCGCAAGGCAACATCACGATTCTGATTGGTGGCGAGAAGACCGTATTCGACAAGCACCATCCCGCGCTCAAAGTGATGGGCGGCGAGATTTTCCATATGGGCGGCATCGGTTCGGCCTCGGTGATCAAAGTGATCACGAATATGCTCGCCTTCATTCATCTCGTGGCCTGTGGTGAAGCGCTCATGCTTGCGAAGCGCGGCGGGCTCGATCTCGCCCAAGCTTTCTATGCGATCAAGGCGAGCTCGGGCAACAGCTTCGTGCATGAGACAGAAGGTCAAGTCATTCTGAATGGCAGCTACAACATCAATTTCACGATGGATCTCGCTTGCAAGGATTTGGGCTTTGCCACGAAATTCGGCCGCGACTTCGGCGTGCCCTTGAAACTCGCGGGCCTCACCGAACAGATCTTCGTTGAAGGCCGTCAAGCCTATGGCGGCGAGGCCTGGTCGTCACAGATTGTGAAGCTCTTGGAAGATGCGCTCCACACGGACCTGCGTGCGCCGGGCTTCCCGGCTGAGCTTGAGTAAGGCATAAGGACCCCATGCGGGTCCTAAACATCATGATGGCGAGGGGGCGCGGCGGCTTGGAGAATGCCGCGCTCGATACGCATGAGGCGCTTTCTCTGGCCGGTTGTGAAGTCACGACCGTGCTCAATGCTTCGGGCGAGATGCAAGCCCGTTTCCCTCAAATGGCTGAGGTCATCAGTTTTCAATCGCCTTTTGCTTGGGATCCGACTGCCGGCTTCAGACTGAAGTGGCAGCTGAAGGATCATTCCTTTGATGTCATTTTGGCGCATGGCAATCGGGCCGCACGGATTGCTCAAAGTTTGCGCGCGCGTGCGCCGCTCATACTGGATTGCCATACAACCAATTATAGCGCTCGAAAAATGATCGATCAGATTGATGGCGCAATTGTTCTTACTGAGCATTATCGTGGTGTAATGCTGAAAGCCGGGATGGCCGAGAATAAATTAAAACTCGTTCCCAACGCTGTAAGGATTGGAGCGGAACCCCAACCCTTGCCTCATCGCGAAAAACTGATCATCGGCGGGCTTGGCCGACTTGTGCCAAATAAGGGCTTTGATGTCCTTCTTGAGTCTCTCGTGCTCCTGAAAGCCGAAGGACTATCGTTCGAGTGCGTCATCCATGGTGTTGATGAACATGGCAACATAGAATCCTTTTTAGCGTTGCGCGATAAACTCGGTCTTGATGAAACTGAGGTACGCTTTCCCGGATGGACAAGCGACGCGCAAAGTTTTCTCCTTTCGCTTGATATATTCTGTATGCCCAGTCGACGTGAAGTCTTGAGCATCGCCCTCCTCGAAGCGCTTTCTGCGGGGCGCCCAATCATTTGTACACGCGTACCCGGTTTGGAAGATGTGTTCCGTGACGGTGTTGAGGGGATATTTGTTGATATTGATCATCCAAAGGGACTAGCGGAGGCCCTAAAGCGTCTCCTTTTGGATCGCTCTCAACGCGAAGCCATGGGACGCGCCGCACGTGAGCGCTCGCGCCGGTTTGATATTGCCGCGATTGGTCTTGAACTTCGAAATGCCCTTCAGGAGCTGTCCTCCCATAAGAAAGTAGCCTAGCGCTTCGATGAAAAAAATATTGATCATAAGACTGGGTGCCTTTGGGGATGTATTGCAATCGGAGGGCGCGATTCACGACATCAGAAATCATCATCCCGATGATCAGATCACCATTCTTACGACATCACCCTATCGAAAAATTTTCGAGCGCTGCCCCTGGATTGATCGCATTCTAATTGATTCTCGCGCGCCTCGGCATCATGTCCTGGCTATATTGCGAATGCGGAAAATGCTTCGCGACGAACAATTCGACATGATTTACGATCTGCAGAATTCCGGCCGCACGCTGATGTATCGCGCTTGGATTGATGCGATGTGGAGCCAAAAAGATGAGGCTTATAATCTTGCAATGGCTAAGCATCGAGGCAGAAAACTGGCCATCCTCGAGCGGATCGCGCTTCAACTGGAACAGGCGGGCATCACGTGCAAACATGCTCTCAAACCTAATGTCGCTTGGATGGCAGATGATGTTGAGGACCTCGTAACATCAGCCGGGCTCGACAAGGGTTTTATCCTTCTCAATCCGGGAAGCTCGGCGCGCCATCTTCAAAAGCGTTGGCCCTATTATGCCGAATTGGCGCAAGCCTTAATCGATCAGGGCCTTACAGTGATGACAGCTCCGGGGCCCGATGAAATCGAGCTTTGCCGATCATTCCCCTGCCCTGCGCTTTTTGATGGAGGAAAGCCGCTCTCATTTTTTAGACTCGCGGGCCTTCTAAAGCGCGCCACTTATGTTGTTGGTAATGATACGGGCCCGATGCATCTTGCAGCCTATCTCGAGGCGCGCGGACTTGCTCTTTTTGGTCCACACACAACAGCGCGTGCAACAGGACTTGATGCTTTTCTCGACGTGATTGAAGTAAACGAATTGACCGAACTATCTGTCGAGCACGTCTTCACACAGGTTATAGAGGCCTCCACCTCTCATCACATGCCGTGATAGGATTTTTCTTCGATAATATCTGCTTCACAAAGAATATTGATTTTCTTCTTGATCGCGGCGCGGTGATCATTTTGAAAATAAACAGCACGCGCTAATTCAATAAATGCGGGGCCAAAATCTTTCCTCTGCTCGCACGCGCGGATATCATCTTCAATCACCCATAAAGCGTCATTCACCCCCTTAAGTTCGGCTTCAAGCGCCGGAAGGGTTGGATAGGCTTGCAGCAAATTTAAATGCGCGGGGCTCAAAGCCTCTTGTTCACGCGTGATATTGGCGCGCTTAACCGGATCGGAAATACGCTCGGCTTTAATCGCGAGAATTGTGATTTTATCGATCAACTCACCCGCGCCCACTTCAACAAAGATTTTCTGCGATGCCATAGATCTTTCCAAATTTAAGAGACAAATCGAAGAGAAGGCTGCTTAGACCGTCTTGTGTCTCTTCAGATAATCGAGAACGGTTGAATAACGCCGCAAGGCTTCAATTTTTGAGCGAAACTCACCGACGAGCCTGTCTTGCCACTTGGCAGGTTTAACAAAATTACTCCATGGCGTTCCCTCCAAAGCTTTTTGGAAAAACGCTCGATAAGTTTTATGAAGGCCTATTGACCCGGGCTCCCACGGCTTGCGCCCCTTACCCCCGCCGGTGAAATGCACGATGCGTGGATGAAGAGTGAGGCGCGCGTGAAATGGCGCAATAAAATTATAGCCCACAGGAAGGCGAAGCCACTTATTCTCGCAGGCAAAATTTAAAGCGTCTTGATCAAGGAAACGCAAACGCGGACCCGAAATCGCTTCGCGCGCTTTAGCAAAGAGGTTGCGCTCGAGGCAGAACTTCCAATTAAAGAGCAAAACACCCGCATTGAAGTAATTGCCGAAGGAGAGACCCAAACTCTCCATGCGTTTCACATTAAGGGGAATGTTTTTGACAAGATCGGGAACCGCGGCAATGGCATCGTCACCAAGTTCTGCCGTGAAGAGATACGAAATATCATCAATCGCCAAAACGTCACTATCGAGATAGAGAACACGCTCATAATCGCCGCTCAAAAAGCCATCAAGACCCAATCGCAATGTGGTGGCGCCATAATTTGTTACAGACGCCTCGAGCGCGGCACTGTCGAGATGGATTTGTTTAAAACGAATACTGTGCTTCGCCTCAAAAATGGCGATGGCCTCGCGGTCATCGTCAGGCAAGTCGCGCGCAATGAGTATCAAATCCGCCTGTATCGCCCCTAAATGCTGGCGCGCCGAGATAAGGGCCACGCAGGCGCCCGCGATCATATTTTTATCGCAACAAGCGACGATGGCATTGGGAGAGGTCATCAATCGGATCTTCCAATTCTAATTTTGAATGCTGATCAAGGCTTTTATCCTTAAATGAAGCCTATTTCAGTTCGAATATTGTTGACACGTTCTGCGGGACATTCTCCCGCATAGATAGGCGGCAGCCCGTCTCTTAACAACACATCACTCCGTCCAGTCGGCAACGATTAAACCAGGAATACGAGAAAATTCTTTGAGATTGTTTGTAACCATGACGCCTCTTCGTCTTCGCACTTGAGCTGCTATCAGAACATCATTTGGTCCAATGGGTGTACCTTGCCTTTCAAGAGTGGCTCTTATGTCTCCCGCCTCAACAGCATCATCGCGTTCAAACGGAATGATATCCGTGATGGGAAGAAGAAATTCACTTAGCCGTTCGGAGTTTTTTTTCGTATGTGTGCTCTTGGCAATGCCATAAGCCAATTCATAGAAAACAATTGATGACAAGAATAGAGGTGAGCCCCGCTCAATTTCATCCTCAAGACGCGTAACCGCGGCCTCTGAGCGGCGCAGCATAATTTTGATGACGATGTTGGTGTCGAGGAAATACAAACTGAATCCTACTCGAATGAAATTTTTTCGTCGGGCTGAAGTGGCAGATCGTTATCAATTTCCGGAAAGGGAATGTCGAGATAACTATCGAGGCGCTTGCGCCACGCCTTCACATCAAAGCGAGGCCTCTCGACGGGTTCGAGAATGACTTTGTCACCCCATTTACTCACCCGCACCTCGGAGCCGTTAAACCGAAATTCCTTAGGGAGGCGGACGGCTTGACTTCGTCCATGCATGAAGAGTTTCGCCGTTGATGATGGGGAGCCGCTCATGGGAGGCCTCCTATTGGTGATAGATATTTGTAATGTATATCATTTGCGGCTCAAATCTCAATAAAATTCAGTTCTTACTGAACTCGTTACGCTTAATGCAAAGCGGATAATCAATGGCTCGAAAAACTTAACCATCTGAAAAATAATCATTATTTGGCTTCGTTTCGGGAAATGGGACTGTCACTTTGGCACCACGCCTTAAGGGCTTTGGCGTGAGCAGCCTCGGCTTCGCGCAGATAGCGGCGCGCGAGATCAAATTCGCGAGAAGCTGCATAGGCACCACCTTTAAAACCCATCCCGGTGATCTGCAGGATCTCGCGTGCTTCGCGTTTGTTGAATTTTGTTTCGAAAAGAGCGCCCTCCATCAGAGATTCGATGAGCCCATCGTCATAAAATTGGTTATCGAAAAAGCGTCTATATTCCTGAAGAAGTTCATGCTCATTCCGACGCGCACTACGAAGACGCACTTCAGCAGCGGCGAGGCGCATGGCACGAGCGGTAGTCTCATCCGCGCAATTTTCCATGAAATCTAGGCCAGGTTTCGCAAGAATTTCCTGAAAGATTTCGGACGTCTCTTGAAGATCGGTCTTGGCAGTGAAGCCATGTTTGAGGGCGTTTTTGGATGACCTCAATTTACCAAATTTCGAACGAGGGCCCGTACTTTTGAGAGCATTACGGCGATTGGCTTCGATTTTAGCCTTCGACGTCATACAACTTCACCAGATTTTGTTTCAATCAGGCGAACAGCAGTCTGCGCGTCCCGAGCTATTCTTTTCTCTTGGAGGTGCACATATTCATTCATGAGGTGACGCCTGCGGCGTTCAAGATCGGCAATGCGCGCTTCATGATAGGCAACGGGGCTCTCACGGGAAATGAACGCGGCAGCAGTAATTTCTGCCTTCGATACTGACTTCCTGTCGAGGATCGCCTCAGCTTTTGCACGCTTATTATCGTCGGATGACCTTAAACGCTCGAGAAATAAGTCGCGTCCGTCATTAGAGTAGAGGGAGGCAGCTCGACCCGGCTTTCCATTTACAAAGGCGCCTTCCGCTTGTTCGATAAAGGCTGTCCTAATAGTTGCTGCCGTGAGCCTCCTATGCCGATCAATATCCCAGACGACATTAATAATGTCATTTGCGAGGATCCGCTCAAGGGCTGTTTGAGGCGAGAGTTCCTCAATGAGAGAGGCCTTCAATTCTGAGAAGGCTTTCGGGTCTTCGTCGGGTAGCACATGCGCTCCCATTCCGACTTCGGACCCGACGCGCGGGTGACGGGCAGGCTTTCTAGGCATATATTGTCTCCTTAAGACGATTGGGGTCCAATTCTTCGATAAAAGTAAGAGATTAGCCACTATATGACCTTAATTGTAGGTTATAAAATAACCTCAATTGATCACGAAACAAGCTCGTAAATTCCTTCTCATAAAAACATATCTTAATTGTAGATATTTTATAGTCCTCTTATTGTCAAGCCGCCAGCCGATGTCTTTTAGGGCTGACAACTCCCTGCCCTTGAAGGTTACAAGGACAGCCATCCTTACCTAAACGGAGTGTGGATTATTTTTGTTTCATGCTAGCGCCAAGGCGGCGGGATGAACGGTGATCACTGCCGACCACGGCGGATCTCCGGAATGTCATCAGATGTGGCGAGCTTTACGATATCCACTGCAATATCAGAGATTGCAATTGGTGGCCGCGGATATATGTTCATGTGCCCCCTCATGAAAATCTCGACAGCCTCGGCGGGTCCAATAAGCCTGAATTCAAGCGGAATTTGCATGCCGCCGCGCGTGTCAACCATCGCGAAATGCAGATATGTCCCCGAAATATTGGTCAGAGCCTTGGCACGATCATAGTGAGTTTCAGTCCCGCCGGGAAATTCTGGCCCCTCGTAAAGCCCAAGGCGCGCACCCAAGCCACTTTCCCGCTCTAAATAAGCACGTTGGAAGAAGTGGCGAAGCTTTTCGCGGTTATTGGCGATGAGGCTCAAAAAATACCGGGGCAAAATTCCTTGTGTCCTGAAGGCGAGAGCGAGGGCGAGTTCCATCAGGTGCGGAAACTGGTAGGTGACGTTGTGTCCTGTACCGCCCCCCACTTCATCAGCCGCGAAGGGGATGCCCGCCAAACGAAGAGACTTCAAGAGCGCATTGAAGGAGGCATCAGTCTCCGCCGATGCCATATTGAAGTGCCGCAAGACCCACCGCGCTTGGCCATGGGAGAGTGCAATTTGAGAAAGACGTCGTTCATCTTCAATCATACAATAGAAGTTAATTAAAAATCTTCAATAGATCAAGACTTTTAAGAAATTTAGTGGCGTTGAGTGGTTTAAAAGCCCAAGGGCACCTTCACAAATCACGTCAGGGTGAATTGTGTGCCATGAAATTTGGATATCAAAAATGATTTTGTCGACCGCACAAATAACTTTATAGAAATATCAAGCTATTTGAACCGATCGGGACACACATGACACGCTTCGGCAGAATCGGACAAAATGCGCAGCTTGCGATTTTGGGGCTACTCCCCATCGCCGCCCTGTTTGGAAATGCCCCTGCCGATATTGCGCTCGTGCTGACTATTCTCGTCTACCTCTTAACTGAAGAGGAAGCCTTTAAACATATTTATAAAAGCCGCATTATACAAATCACCTTTATTTTTTGGATTTGGATACTAATTTGCTCGGCGCTATCAATGTTTC
>CANGPA010000087.1 GCA_947455645.1 Hyphomicrobiales bacterium
ATCTGGCGTGCCTTTGCCAGATCAATCACCGTCCGGCGTGTGATGCCGTTCAAGAAACAATCCGCAATCGGCGTGTGAATTTTTCCGTCCTTGACGAAGAAGATATTCGCACCGGTGCACTCTGCCACGCGGCCTTGCCAGTCGAGCATCATCGCATCGGCATAGCCTTTGCGCTCGGCGCGATGTTTCGAAATCGTGCAGATCATATAAAGGCCGGCTGCCTTTGAATCACACGGTGCTGTCATCGGATCGGGGCGACGATAATCGGCAATATCAAGACGAATGCCTTTCATCTTTTGCGCCATATCGAACATGGATGGCCAATCCCATGTGGCAATCGCGACATTGATTGTGGCGTGCTGTGCGGCAACTGCCATCATCTCGCTGCCACGCCAGGCGACAGGGCGCACATAGCAATTCTTGAAACCGTTCTTTTCAACCACAAGATCTTTCGCCGCATTCAGCTCTTCAACCGAATAGGGAATCTTGAAATCGAGAATTTCTGCGGAGCGATGGAAACGCTCTGAATGTTCGGTAGTCTTGAAAATCTTGCCATTATAGGCGCGCTCGCCCTCGAATACGGATGAGCCGTAATGCAAGCCATGGCTCAAAACATGGAGCTTGGCTTCTTTCCATTCGACAAGCTGGCCATTGAGCCAGATATAACCATCACGAAGGTCGAAAGGGATCACGGACATCGGGGCGCTCCATAATCCAGCCTGTTGATCGGCTGGCGAATTGGTCTCGTTGCGGTCTGGTCAGGATGCGGTCGTTTTGAGGGCCGCCCGCCCACCACGCCGGATGCAGAACCACTCTCGTTCCGCTATGATCCACGCAGTGTTCAGGCTTGACGGGTAGCAATCCGCCTGAAATATGTCAACAAGGCTGACGTAATTTGCATGGGGCGAACGGGCAAATTGTCCCTCTGATCCCGAGGGATCAACACCCCCAAAGCGGCACGAGAGGCGGAGAAGAGGGCTTGAGACAGGACGAGACGCTGGCCGCTGCGCTGATCCCCGAAGCCGGAGAAATGGCACCGCTTTACGAGTTGATCGAGCTGCTCTTTTTTGCCTATCGCGATTTCGTGGGCGATCCGGACCGTATGCTCGAAACCTATGGCTTTGGCCGCGCGCATCATCGCGTCATTCATTTTGTTGATCGCAATCCGGGCCTTACCATCGCCGCTTTGCTCGATATTCTGAAAATCACCAAGCAGAGTCTCAATCGCGTTTTGAAAGAACTCATCACCAAGGGCTATATTGAAAGCCGCTCCGGCATCGAGGATCGTCGTCAACGTCATCTTCATCTCACACCCAAGGGGCGCGCTTTGGCGCTGGATCTGGCCGCTTTGCAGACACGCCGCATCGCCCGCGCGATTGCCGAATGCGGGGCGGATGACGCGCTTGCCGCGCGGCGGTTTTTGAGCGCCATGATTGAGCCGGAAGGGCGTGCGACAATCGCTGCACTCACCGGGCCTAAAAGGATCTCGCCGTGAACGCGGCCAAAACACGTAAGATGCTCGAGCCTCATGCGGCGCATATTCTCGTCGTGGATGATGACCGGCGTTTGCGAGATTTGCTCTCGCGCTTTTTGGTCGAGCATGGCTATCGCGTCACCGTTGCCAAAGACGCAAGCGAGGCACGCGCGCGCATGGCTCTGTTTGTGTTTGACGGGATCATCCTCGATGTCATGATGCCGGGTGAAAACGGGTTTGATTTCGCACGCGATCTGCGCACGCGTTCGGCCATTCCCATTCTCATGCTGACCGCGCGTATTGAATCAGAAGATCGCGTCACCGGTCTCGAACTGGGTGCGGATGATTATTTGCCCAAGCCGTTCGAACCGCGCGAATTGCTGTTGCGTCTGAACATCATGTTACGACGCAATGCGCCGGTTGTGGCGACAAGCATCGAGCCGCCTCAGTCCGTGCGCTTTGGCGAATTCACCTTCCGCATTGACCGGCGTGAATTGCGCCACGGTGAAGAGATCATACGGTTGACCGATCGCGAGCGCGATCTCTTGGCTATTCTTGCCAAGCGTCCGGGCGAAACCGTGCCGCGCGAGGCGATAGCAAGCGATGATCATTTCAATGATCGCACGGTCGATGTGCAAATCAACCGCTTGCGGCGCAAGATCGAGGCAGACCCATCCAACCCCGTCCATCTGCAAACGGTGCGCGGTTTGGGTTACAGGCTTTTGGTGGATTAGATGGCACCTGATCGCAACGCTCCTTCTGATAATCCGGCCGTTGCGGTCTGGCGTCGTTTTGCGCGGTGGCTTGCCGCGCAAATGCCGAAAGGACTTTTTGCGCGCGCCTTGATCATCATCATCGCGCCGGTTGTGTTGTTACAATCTGTGGTCGCCTATGTGTTTATGGAGCGCCATTGGCAATTGGTGACACAGCGTTTGTCGGCGGCGGTCGTGCATGACATTGCCGCGGTCATCGATGTGATGGAACGGGACCGTTCACCCGCAGGGCTTCAATCCGTCATCACGATTGCTGGCAAGCGCATGGGACTTGATCTTGAAATCATGCCGGCCGGAAAATTACCCGCCGCCGGACCAAGGCCCTTCTTTTCCATTCTTGATTCCGCTTTGTCGGAAGAGATCGGGTCCTTTATCAAAAAGCCCTTCTGGATCGACACGGTGGGATCATCCGATCTTGTTGAAATGCGCATTCAATTGGATTGGGGCATTTTGCGTGTGCTCGCGCATCGCTCGCAAGCCTATGCGTCCAATTCGCATATTTTCATTCTCTGGATGGTGGGCTCTTCGCTGATCTTGCTGGTCGTTGCGATTTTGTTTTTGCGCAATCAAATCCGCCCCGTGCTGCATCTGGCGCAAGCGGCGGAAGCCTTTGGCAAAGGGCGCGATGTTGAATATCGCCCGCATGGTGCCCGCGAAGTCCGGCAAGCCGGTATTGCTTTTCTTGAAATGAAGCGCCGGATTGAACGCGCGATTGAACAACGCACCGCGATGCTCAATGGTGTCAGCCATGATTTGCGCACCATCCTCACCCGCTTTCGTCTGTCACTTGAAATGATGGAGGATAGCACCGAACTCGACGCGCTCAAAAAAGACGTCGAGGAAATGTCGCGCATGCTCGAAGCCTATCTTGCTTTCGCGCGGGGTGAAGCCACAGAACCCGCGCAACCGGTTGATATTCGCGCTCTGCTCGAGGAGCTTAAAACCGATGCCGAACGACAAGGCCATCCCACTACAATCGATGTCGCAGGCACACCCGTCGTCACCGTGCGGCGTGATGGCATCAAGCGCTGTCTTTCAAATCTGGTCAGCAATGCCGCGCGTCATGGTCACCGTATTGGTCTTGCCGCTGTCGAAGATGGCCGTTCGCTTTTCATTCATGTCGATGATGACGGGCCGGGAATCCCCGAAGAGCGTCGCGCCGATGTGTTCAAACCCTTTGTGCGGCTTGATGAAGCGCGCAATATGGATGAAGGCGGCTCGGGCCTCGGTCTTGCGATTGCGCGCGACATCGCGCGCGCCCATGGCGGTGATGTGATGCTGCTCGACGGCCCAATGGGCGGCCTACGCGCCACCTTGCGCGTGCCGGTGTAGCTTAAGGATGAGGCAACAAATTGGCTTCGCCGCTCCTCAGGGTGAGGGACTTGTTTAACATCCTCATGGTGAGGGTGAGAATCGGTTTGCGGAGCAAACGAAAAGGTCCAGTGGACCTTTTCGAGCGACGAACGCCCGAAGCTTAAGCGAAGGGCCGGACGAAGCAATGCGTTTCGAACCACGCGACAAGTGAGCGCTATGAACCACGTCCTTCGACTCGTCGCTCCGCGACGGCTCAGGATGAGGTACTTGTTTAACATCCTCATGGTGAGGAGCATTGCGAAAGCAATGCGTCTCGAACCACGCGACAAGTGAGCGCTATGAACCACGTCCTTCGAGACGCGGCTTCGCCGCTCCTCAGGATAAGGGTGTAAATAACAATCTTATGGTGAAAAGCATTGCGGGACGCAATGCGTCTCGAACCACGCGCCGCGATAATCGTGAAAGAATCTACCTCTTCCTTCCCCGCGGCTTCGCCTCCCCGCCACCCCAATTATGCGGGCCCATATCGCCATCGGTGGGTTTGTGCGCGCGCGTCGGCGGCAGATTGGCGGCGTCGCCGTAAGTGCGTTCGCCTTTGAAGCGACCCGCTTCGCGCTCCACATCCGATTGTCGCGCGAGTGGATCATCCGCAATCGCAAGCTCGGTGGCTTCCAGACGTTTGATCTCGTCGCGCAGGCGCGCTGCCGTTTCGAAATCGAGATTGGCGGCCGCTTCACGCATGCGCTTTTCAAGATCCGCAAGCGTAACCTTCATATTATGGCCAGCGGCAGGCGATTGCGCCATGCCGAGATCAACCTGCACATGGTCGCGCTCATAAACACTGTCGAGAATATCGGCGATGCCGCGTTTGATCGACGCGGGCGTAATGCCGTGAGCCGCGTTATAGGCCTTCTGCTTTTCGCGGCGACGATTTGTTTCCGCAATCGCGCGTTCCATCGAGCCCGTCATCTTGTCGGCATAAAGCACAACCTTGCCTTCGACATTACGCGCCGCGCGGCCGATGGTTTGAATGAGTGAGGTTTCGGAACGCAAGAACCCTTCTTTATCCGCATCAAGAATGGCCACCAACGCGCATTCGGGAATATCAAGGCCCTCGCGCAACAGATTGATGCCCACCAGCACGTCAAACGCGCCCAGCCGCAAATCGCGGATGATTTCAATCCGCTCAATCGTGTCGATATCCGAATGCATATAGCGCACGCGCACGCCATTTTCATGCAGATATTCGGTCAAATCTTCCGCCATGCGTTTGGTGAGCACAGTGACGAGTGTGCGGAACCCTTGGGCGGAGACCTCGCGCACTTCACCGAGCAAATCATCCACTTGCGCGCGCGCGGGGCGAATGATCACTTCCGGATCAATCAAGCCCGTCGGCCGAATGACTTGTTCAACAAACACGCCGCCGGTTTGTTCCAATTCCCATTCGCCCGGCGTTGCTGACACATGAACCGTCTGTGGGCGCATCGCGTTCCACTCTTCAAACCGCAACGGGCGATTATCCAAGCAGGAGGGCAGACGGAAGCCATATTCGGCAAGCGTGGCCTTGCGCTTGAAATCGCCGCGATACATGCCGCCGATTTGTGGCACCGTGACATGGCTTTCATCGGTAAACACAAGCGCATTGTCAGGCAGATATTCAAACAAAGTCGGCGGCGGTTCACCCGGTTTGCGGCCGGTCAAATAGCGTGAATAATTTTCAATGCCTTGGCACACACCGGTGGCCTCTAACATTTCGAGATCAAACAATGTGCGCTGCTCTAAGCGCTGCGCTTCGAGCAAGCGGCCTGAGCGGATCAAATCATCAAGCCGGGTTTTCAATTCGTCTTTGATGCCTTTGATCGATTGCAACAGAGTCGGGCGCGGCGTGACATAATGCGAATTGGCATAGACTTTGACCGCTTCGAGCTCGGCCGTTTTATTGCCCGTCAGCGGGTCAAACTCGACAATCGATTCCACCTCGTCGCCGAACATGGAAATGCGCCACGCGCGGTCTTCATAATGGGCGGGGAAGACTTCGATAATATCGCCGCGCACACGGAACGAGCCGCGAATGAAATCACCGCCCGAGCGCTTATATTGAAGCGCCACAAGATCGGCGATGAGCTGGCGTTGCGAAACCGTCTCGCCCATCTTCACGGCAAAGGTCATCGCCGTATAGGTTTCAACCGAGCCGATACCGTAAATGCAAGACACAGACGCAACAATGATCACATCATCGCGTTCGAGCAGCGCGCGCGTTGCCGCATGGCGCATCCGGTCGATCTGTTCATTGATGGTCGATTCTTTTTCAATGAAGGTGTCGGTGCGCGGCACATAGGCTTCGGGTTGATAGTAATCATAGTAAGAAACGAAATACTCAACCGCATTATTCGGGAAGAAACTTTTAAACTCGCCATAAAGCTGCGCGGCGAGTGTTTTGTTCGGCGCAAGAATGAGGGCAGGGCGCTGCGTCTCCGCAATCAATTGCGCCATTGTGAAGGTTTTGCCCGAACCGGTGACACCAAGCAAAACCTGATCGCGCTCATTTTGTTCAATACCCGAAACGAGTTCTTTGATCGCGGTGGGTTGATCGCCCGCCGGCTTATACTCGGAGACGAGATCAAAGCGGATACCGCCTTCGCTCTTCTCGGGGCGTTCGGGGCGATGCGGCGTCCAATCGGTGCGGCCGCGAAAACGCGGGTCTCCGCCTTCAAGCAATTCCTTGAGCGCAACCAGCGTCGCACCTGAGCCCGTGCGGGACTCGTCATCCTCTTCATCTGCATCGCGTTTGACATTGCCTTGCCGCACGCGGCGTGGTGCATCGGCCAGCATCGCTTCGCGCGAAATGTCTTTGTCGCGAATACGGTCGCCGCGGCGGGGTCCTTCAGGCGCAGGCTCGGGCAGGCCGAGGGCTTTTTTTATCTTGGGATCGTCAATCCGTGCCGCGGCCGTGTAGCCTGCCTGCGGCGCTTCATCAAAGCCTTTGGCGCGGCCGCTCAAGCCCTGCGCGCGGGCGGATTCTTTCGCCTGCCCGTCTTGAGTCAGCGCGGGGTTCAGCAAAGCCGCCAGATGTTGATCAAGCGGCTTGAGGTCAGGCTTTGAAGCCTTGCCGGTGGGTTTGGGAGTTTTCGCCATAAGACGCAAAATGGCCCTTCGCGGGTGCCGGGGCAAGGCTCTCTTTGTCGCAACACACGGCCAAAAGAAAAGGCCCGGAAAACCGGGCCTTGGCTGAACCACACAGAGTGCGGTTCGATTGACTGAAAATCAGCTTAGGCCTTGTGGCACTTGCCGTCTTTCCAGACCATGTGATGCTTCACGCAGGTCTTTTCGGTCTTGTAGGTCTTTGCAAACGCAAAAGTAGGGGCAATTGCGAGGCCAGCAATCAGGAGACCGGTTGTAATACGACGGATCATGGTCAACTCCATTCATCAGGATTATGTGGTCAGGCGAATCACCTGACCTGAGAAAGCATTCTAATCGGCTTCATGTTCGGGCAGCATGAAACCAAGATTAAATTTGTGTCATGGTCATGAATTTTCATTAAGAATTGCGGAGCCTCAGGGCGGCGCTTGCGCAAAATCCGGGCAAAACCCGTGCCTCTGCCCTTGCTCCCACGGGGCGGGGGATTTAGGGTCCGCCCGCATTTCCCCTTTGTCCCGCCCGTATTTTTCGGAGTCCTGTCATGGCGTTTCTTGCCGATGCCCTTTCCCGTGTGAAGCCCTCTGCCACGATTGCGGTGACGCAGAAGGCGCGCGATTTGAAAGCGCAGGGTCGCGAGATCATTTCGCTCTCGGTCGGCGAGCCGGATTTCGACACACCCGACAACATCAAAAAGGCGGCGATTGAGGCCATCCAGCGCGGCGAGACCAAATACACGCCGGTCGCCGGCATCCAGCCTTTGCGCGAAGCGATTGCGAAGAAATTCAAGCGCGAGAACAATCTTGATTATAAGCCCTCGCAGACCATCGTCTGCACCGGCGGCAAGCAGGTGCTCTACAATGCGTTTGTATCAACGCTCAACAAAGGCGATGAAGTCATCATCCCTGCGCCTTATTGGGTGAGCTATCCCGACATGGTGCTGCTCTGCGGCGGCACGCCGGTGTTTGTCGACACGACGATCGAGAAGGGGTTCAAACTTCAAGCCGCCGATCTTGAACGCGCCATCACGCCGCGCACTAAATGGGTTGTGCTGAATTCGCCATCCAATCCGTCGGGCGCGGCCTATACGCGCGATGAATTGAAAGCCGTTACCGATGTGCTCGTGCGTCATCCGCATGTGTGGATTCTCACCGATGATATGTA
>CANGPA010000088.1 GCA_947455645.1 Hyphomicrobiales bacterium
AGTCATCCGCATGGTGCCTTATAAAGACGGTAAAGCAAATGAAGGTCATTCCTGTGTGAAGGGCCGCTTTGCGTGGGGCTATGCCCAACATGAAGACCGCATCACCAAGCCGATGATCCGCGCCAAGATCACCGATGAATGGCGCGAAGTCTCATGGGAAGAAGCAATCAATCACGCGGCGAGCGAGTTCAAGCGCATTCAAGCCACATATGGCAAGGAGTCGATTGGCGCGATCACCTCGTCGCGTTGCACGAATGAAGAAGTCTTCCTCGTACAAAAACTCGTTCGCGCCGGTTTCGGCAATAATAATGTCGATACATGCGCCCGCGTCTGCCATTCCCCTACCGGCTATGGCCTTTCAAAAACCTTCGGCACTTCGGCTGGTACGCAAGATTTCAAATCGGTGGCCAAGGCCGATGTTGTGCTCGTCATCGGCGCGAACCCGACCGACGGTCATCCGGTTTTCGCCTCGCGCTTGAAGAAGCGTTTGCGTGCAGGCGCGAAACTCATCGTTGCCGATCCGCGCCGCATTGATCTTGTGAAGTCGCCGCATATCAAAGCGGAACATCATTTGCCATTGCTGCCGGGCACCAATGTCGCCGTGATGAATGCGCTTTCGCATGTGGTCGTGACTGAAGGCCTCGTGGACGAAGCCTTTGTGCGCGAGCGTTGCGAACTTGCGGACTTCGAAGTCTGGGCGCGCTTCATTGCTGAAGAACGCAATTCGCCGGAAGCGACCGAGCAATTCACCGGCGTGCCGGCTCAAGAGATTCGTGCCGCTGCACGACTCTTCGCAAAAGCCAAGAATGCCGCGATTTATTATGGGCTTGGTGTCACAGAGCACAGCCAAGGCTCAACCATGGTCATGGCCATGGCAAACCTCGCTATGGTCACAGGCAATATCGGCCGCGATGGTGTGGGTGTGAACCCGCTGCGTGGTCAGAACAATGTGCAGGGCTCATGCGATATGGGCTCCTTCCCGCATGAATTCTCCGGCTATCGCCATGTGAGCGATGACGCAACGCGCCAGATGTTTGAAAGCTTCTGGGGTGTTGAACTCTCGAATGAACAGGGCTTCCGCATTCCGAACATGCTTGATGAAGCGGTCGGCGGCAATTTCAAAGGGCTCTATGTGCAAGGCGAAGATATTGCGCAGTCTGACCCGAATACGCAGCATGTCACCGCAGGTCTTGCGGCGATGGAATGCGTCATCGTGCAGGATCTCTTCCTCTGCGAGACAGCGAAATATGCGCATGTGTTTTTGCCGGGTTCAAGCTTCCTTGAAAAAGACGGCACCTTCACCAATGCCGAACGCCGCATCAACCGCGTACGTCAGGTGATGAAGCCGAAATCCGGCAAGGACGAATGGCAGATCACAATCGATCTCGCCAATGCGCTTGGCTATCCGATGCATTACAATCATCCCTCTGAAATCATGGATGAAATTGCCAAGCTCACGCCGACCTTCAAGAATGTGTCTTATGCGAAGCTTGAAGAAATGGGCTCGATCCAATGGCCGTGCAATGACGCAGCGCCAAACGGCACGCCGATCATGCATATTGATCGCTTTGTGCGCGGCAAGGGCAAATTCATGCTTACCGATTATGTGCCGACGGAAGAGCGCACGGGTCCACGCTTCCCGCTCCTTCTCACGACGGGGCGTATTCTCTCGCAATATAATGTCGGCGCGCAGACGCGCCGCACATCCAACAATGTCTGGCACAATGAAGACGTGCTCGAGATCCATCCGTTCGATGCCGAACAACGCGGTATTCAGGATGGTGATCTCGTGATGCTTGCAAGCCGCGCCGGTGACATCGCTGTGCGCGCCGAAGTGAGCGAGCGCATGCAGCCGGGTGTTGTTTATACAACCTTCCATCACGCCAAGACGGGCGCGAATGTGATCACCACCGACAATTCCGATTGGGCGACCAATTGCCCCGAATATAAGGTGACGGCAGTCGAAGTGCGCCGCACGAACCATTATTCGGAATGGCAAGAGCGCAACAATCGCGAAGAGATCGAGATGAAGCGCATCGCCACCGTGATGGCGGCCGAGTAAGGACCGGACGATCATGACACCCGGCGTGCGTGAAGTCACAGCTTCAACGCTCTCCTTCGCTTCGCATGAGGTGAAGGAGACGCATCGCGCGCTTGCGGTCGAAACACCGCTTGAGCTTGTCTTCGGCACCATCCCCTATGCGGTGATGATGGTGACGCCGGACGATCTTGAAGATTTCGTCACAGGCTTTGCCATGACCGAGGGTGTGATTGAGCGCGCGAGTGATATCCGCGCGATCAAGATTGAGACGCATCCCAAGGGCTTGCGCGCGCTGATCGATCTCGTGCCGGAAAAGCTCTCGGCCCATTTAAGTCGCAAACGTGCCATGACAGGCCGCACAAGCTGTGGCGTGTGCGGTATTGAGGATCTCGCCTCTCTGCCCTCGACCAAACAAAGCGTTCAACAAAATGCCGCTTTATCTGATCAAGCGATCAAGCGCGCGATTGATTCACTCACATCCCATCAACCGTTAAATGACACAACCCGCGCTGTGCATGCGGCTGCGTGGTTTAACGCGGACGGATCTTTCGTCCTCGCACGCGAAGATGTCGGCCGTCATAACGCGCTTGATAAAACCATTGGTGCGCTGATGCGCAGCCATACGGATGCGCATGCAGGTTTCATGCTGATCACCAGCCGCGCTTCATATGAGATGATCGAGAAAACGGCGCGCTTTGGCGCCTCAACACTTGTCGCGATTTCTGCACCGACAAGCCTCGCTGTTGAACGCGCCGAAGCGCTCGGCATCACACTTTACGCCATCGCACGCGCAGACGGCGCAATGAAATTCACAGGCCTTGAGCCCCACTTCTCCGAGGAGACCCCGTTATGACCTCACCCGGCGCCCATGGCACTCCACCCGAAAAACTCGTTCATATGGCCAACCAGATCGGTGACTTCTTCAAATCCTATCCGGAAGACACAGCGGTCGAAGGCATTCGCGAACACATTGCCAAATTCTGGAACCGCAAAATGCGCGACGAATTATTCGCCCATCTCAAGACAGACGGGACAAATAGCTTGCAACCTATGGTTGCAAAAGCAGTTGAAAAACTCCAAATCAAATAATTGTAATGGTGATTGCAAAATACCATCGCGTGTATTTTACAAATTAAAATTGCATCTATTTCTAAAACTCAATTTTGACGTGCATGCCTTAAATGGATCCATGGCCCGTGCAGAAGCGCGTGGCTTTCTCACTTGGAACCAGAAAGGTTATGACAATGCCCGTTTCTCTCTCCGTCGGTATGCGCGGCGCGCTCTTCACGCTTCAGCAAAACCAGCAATCGGTTCAACAGGCCCAGTTGCGCCTGGCGACCGGTAAACGTGTGGGCTCCGCGCTCGACAATCCGAACAGCTATTTCCGCGCCGCAAACCTCACGAGTCGCGCAGGCGATTTGCAAAACCTGCTCGATGATATGACGCAGGCTACATCTGTGTTGCAAACCACGAGCAAGGGCCTCGATTCCGTACGCTCGCTCATTGATGCCGCGAAAGGTCTTGTGGGTAAGGCAAGCCAGGCCGGTCAGAACAATACATTGACCGGTACGCTCACAACACCACTCAAAGCGACAGCCACGCTGGTTGCTGATGTCGGCATGACCAGTGGCAAAAAAATCTCGCTGGCTGTTGATGGTGGTACCGCCGTCGATGTCGTCACGCTTGGAGCTGGCTCGACCGTGCAGGATTTAATCGATGGCATTAATAACAACACGACGCTGAATGCGAAAGGCCACGGTACCGCCATTCGCGCGGCACTTGTGGGTGGTAACCTGCAAATCACATCCTCGTCGGGTAAAACCGTCCAACTCACGTCGGATGATTCCGATTCGGCTTTGCAAGGCCTACTTGGTACAAAAACGGTCGAAGGCAATTCTGTTGTAGCGACCGGCACCGATTTTGTAGACGCAACGCGCAAATCCATCTCGACCCAGTTTGACGATATTCTAAAACAGATCGATCAAACAATTCAGGACTCGTCTTACGGCGGTATCAATCTGTTGCAGGGTCAGGATCTGAAGGTCACTTTCAATGAATCCGGTTCAAGCTCGATCAATATTTCGGGCGTCAGCTACACGGCCAATGGTGAACTGGGCATCGCCAATTCAACCAACAGCTTCATCAGCAATGATGACGTTGATGTGGCGGCGGCAAATCTCAAGCGTGCTGCAGATAAAATTGCGTCTCAGGCTGCAATTTTCGCCGCTAATCTAACCGTGGTGCAAAACCGCTCAACCTTCACCAAGAACATCGTTCAATCGCTCAACGCCGGCGCTGACAGCCTCACAATGGCCGATCAGAACGAAGAATCCGCCAATCTGCTTGCGCTCAACACCCGCCAGCAGCTTGCGCAGACAACGCTCTCGCTCGCATCGCAGGCTGATGCAGCGATCACACGTCTCTTCTAACCTAACGTCATATCAACGGAGTTTTAAGAGACTTCGTTCAAAGATAAGCGGGTCCGGATTTTCCGGGCCCGCCTTTTTTTGGAATAGACAATGGCCCTCAAAGTTGAACTCAAGCCCAATGAAAGAATTGTCATTGGCAATGCTGTTGTCCGTAATGGCGATACACGGAGCCGGCTTGTCATTGAAGGCAATGTGCCGATCATGCGTGAAAAAGATATCATGGGTGTGTCAGATGCCGATACGCCAGCCAAGCGAATCTATTTCGTTTTGCAGCTAATGTATCTTGATCGAGATATCGGCCCCCATCGCGAAGCGTTTATGACGCTGATCGAAGAATTTATGACGGCTGCACCCAGTGCTTGGCCTCATCTCAACCAAATTACACGCCATATTCTGAATGGTGATGTCTACAAGGCAATCAAAGCCACGCGTTCACTCATCGATTACGAAAAGGAGTTACTCAATCATGAATAAACCTATGGACGCCTATGCCAAAGTCGAGTGGACCGGAAGCAATCCCCGTGAATTAGAAGCAGCCGCCCTTATGAAGGCAGCAACCCGTCTTAAACTTGTTCAAGATCGATGGGATGACGGTCACGCAGATCTTGATGGCGCGCTTGCCTATAACCGGAAATTATGGACCATTCTGTCAACCGCAGCGACCGATCAGGAGTCACTTCTTCCGCCTGATCTTCAGCGCAACATTGCGTTAATTGCGATGTTTATTTTCAACCGCTCTTTGGATCTGATTGTTGAACCAAAAAAAGAATCGCTCGATGCGCTCATCGAGATTAATCGTAACATTGCAGCAGGACTTCGTGTAACACCCCAAGCGGCTGCCTAGAGCCACGCGTGAGTATAGGAGCCGCTCAATCGTCTTTGATCGATGGCGAAATGAGCGGCTCAATAGGCAGAACGGGTGACTAGAAATTTGCCTTCTTTATAGGAGGCAAATCACTAAAATGATTCAAAGAAAATTAGCCAAGTTCAAAGAAGAGAGCTTTGCCGTCAGCTGATACATGGCTTGCAAACGCGTTTGCAGGTTTGTGAGAGTCACAGCTGTTTCCTCCATGGGCGCATCTTCAATTTGGCCAATGGCTGTATTCAGCACCGATTTTAAGGCGGCTTGATCATCGATCGCCGTCTTCACTGATTTCTGATTGGTCGCAATCGATACAGAGGAGGCCGTCAAATCCGGCTTTGCAGTTGAAAGCCCTGAGCGTGCGCGATCTCTTAAATCATTAAATTGCTTGATAGCAATCTGCTCGTCTGTGGTTGAGAGTGAGGTTGCAGCAAGTAAGGAAACGCTTGCAAGTGCTTCTCTAAAGCCTTTCTCATTGGCACGCGCGCCAACGCCAATCGTCAATCCATTGCCAATTTGCATATAGCGATCATTGCGCGGGTCATTGGTGTCATCCGTCCCCTGATACCATAGAATTGTATCGGATGCGCTTCCGGGCACAAAGCCTGTTGCCGTTGCAAAATTAGGTCCCGCAATCCGCTGCGGAGGATTGGTGGTTGAACCGGCAAAAAAGTCCTGCGCGGCTTTTGCGGCAGACGCTGATGACAATTGCACTTTTGCAGCAGTAGAAAGACTCGTCGTCAGTGCCGTAACGAGATTATTCGCCGTATCAGCTGGCGTTGCACCAAGCAGGAATTGATTGTCACCCACCGTTGAAGCTGCCTTTAACGTAACATCCATCGTTGTCCCATCAGGCAGACCAAGCGTGATCGAGAATGTGGAATCCGCAGGAGGTTGATTGGTCAGTGTCACGTTAAGCGCAGGCGGTGTTCCGCTTGGCCCCGATACGGGGATCAATCCTGATGCGCTCGAAATCGATTTGAGAGTAAACCCAAACGGAAGAGCGGCTGACTCTTGCGCTATACTGACCGTCGTACCCGTATTGGATACCGAAAGACGACCCAATCCGTTATTGCCGAGATCGGCCGTTTGCCGCTCAGCAATATATTGCTTGAGGCCTGCTTTACCAGGCACCCCGTCAAGAATTGTGGTCGCATCAAGCGCAGGCGCCGACGAGCCTTGACGGCCGCCAAAAGCATAAGTGCCACCGTCATCCGTGTTTAAATAACTGAGCAATAGATCGAGCTGCGAACGCAGACTTGATGCCGTTGAATTGCGGCCATTTGAATCGGGAGGATTCGTGAAACTGAGTGAATTTGTTTCAATTTGAGCCAGAGATTTAGAAAATGAATTGATCGCATTGCCCGCTACCCCCAAGGTAGTCTTGGCAATCGTGGCGGCATCATCATAAATTTCTAAATTCGCCAGGCGCGCGCGCAGATCAAGGCTGCGGCTGACATTATGCCCTAAGCCGACATAAGATTGAGACACCTTACCGCTCGAGAGGCGCCGTGACGCCTCATCAATGTCATCGCGAACCTGACGGATGGAGGTACTCGTATAACCAGTCCAACCATTGCCTGCACCGATGGTGGTCATAATATAAATCCTAAAGCCGCATTAAAACGTCAAACATGTCTTTGACTGCCGAAAGTACACGCGCATTGGCCGTATAAGCATTTTGAAGCTGAGTCATGTCAGACAATTCCTTGTCCATATTCACGCCCGAAGACTTTGTGAACTTGGCCTCAATCGCATTCTGGATGAGCGTTTGATTGTCGTTGCTGGAATTGACACGAAGCACTTCGTTGGCGTTGGCCTGAACTGTTTGACGCAGCAATTGTCCGATCGGAATTTTTGTTCCCCCCAAGCCAAGCCCCGCTTGCGCAGACGAGGTAACTCCCACCTTTTCAAGGCGCTGAATCAAATCGGTTGGCCGTGCAGGGTCTGCCGCAGCATTGGCAGGACTTTGATAAACACTCAAATAAGAAGCATCTGAAAGCAAGCTGGGATTAACCACCATCCGACTGGCAAAGCCCGTACGTTGCGCCGTACCATCGAGTGAATCGGTGAATGGTCCATTATTGGCAGCGCTATCAACAAAAAGCGGCATTCCGGTGCCCTGCCCGGTCAGCGCTGTTGTTGTCACACTCGCTGAAAGACTTGTGACAGAAGCGGGTGAGGCGGCAGTCAAGCGAATGGCGCCATTGGTGCCCGCGTTCACGCTAAGCCCCGCACCGATCGAATCGAGTTGTGATTGTAGCGATGTCTTGGCGCCTGCCACGCCACCGGCAAAACTTATCCCAATCACCTCATCATTCGGATCAGCGGTCGTATCATTTGACAAAGGGAGTTTGGTTGCGTCTTCAACACGAATGATCGAGACCTTATGACTCTTTCCTGCGGAATCAACATAAGAGAGCGCAATCGAGTTTCCACTTTGAAGTCCGCTGATATCGAGATCAAATCCGCCGGTAACAGGCGTTGATGCGACATCCGTATCAG
>CANGPA010000089.1 GCA_947455645.1 Hyphomicrobiales bacterium
CGCGCTCGTCATGACGATACCCTCAGATAGGGCTCGAACAGATCAATCACGACTTCAAGGCTGGGGTCGCTATCTCGTCCCCATAATTCGGAGCCTTCGAGACGCACACCATAACACCATTGTGGATCATCGCCTTTGCCATGGGCAAGGCTGTCGGGAAACACAAAGACATCATGCACGTCGATGATCACACCCGTTTTACCCCGCGCATAACGTGGTAAGCGAGTGTGTGTTGTCGGATGCGCAACTATCGTGTGCACTTTATCGCCAACTTTAAATTTTGCAGGCGCAATCGGTGTTCGATTATAAGGCGTTCCTGCTGCAAGTAAGGGCGCAACACGCTCAGCGCTGAGCGTTGGTCGCTTCGTTTTGATTGCTGGCGATAACACTTCTCCTGCAGCCCATTCTTCCTGTGTGATTAGGCCTTCGGCAAGCAAGAGTTTTAAAAGCGCCTTGGTCCAAATTTCATAATAGGACGAGGTTAGATACTCGATGGGCGGTAGGGTTTCGCGCACATAACGTCCCCGATCGCCCGGCCATTGGCCAAGAGCGCCACAGGCGAGTGTAATTGCTAAAGCACGCTTTTCCCATTCGCCATGAAACACCGGTTTTTCCGGCTCCGGAACAACCGGGCCAAACCCCATCATACCGCCGAGATCTTGCGCACCATTCATCGCGCGTTCCCTTTATTCAGGGGTAATCCGGTGCCGATCATGCTGTCTCGTGTTACAAGAGCAGCCAGCGCCTCTTCGCTCAAATGATCAGTGCCTTCGGGGCGCATGGGTAAAACCAGATAGCGCATTTCAGCGGTTGAATCCCAAACCCTAATTTTCGTTGTCGTGGGGAGCTCAACGCCAAAATCTTTCAGAACGCCGCGCGGATCAATCACAGCACGTGAACGATAGGGCGTTGATTTATACCATACAGGCGGCAAGCCCAGCACAGGCCACGGATAGCAGGAGCATAAGGTGCAAACGATCATATTATGAAGGTCCGGCCTATTTTCAACAACGCGCATATGTTCGCCTTGTCGGCCACTATAACCAAGCTCGGCGATGGCCGATGTCGCATCCGTCATGAGGCGGGCTTTATAGGCGGGGTCTATCCAGGCTTTCGCCACGACGCGAGCCCCGTTGCGGGGGCCAATCTTTGTTTCATAAGTGTCGATGATCACGTCGAGTGCTGCAGGGTCGATATAACCCTTTTGCGTCAGAATTGTTTCAAGTGCGCGGACGCGCAACTCCGCTTCTGACAGTTCCGATCCGTGGTCGTGATCATGGTGATCCGAATGGGTCATGATTCTATTTTGGTGTTTGCGAGAGCGCTGAGCGAACGAGTGGTAGGATCATAAACGCGGTCGCCAAAGGCGCAAGGTCAGCGCATTTAAAACCACACTCACACTGGAGAGCGCCATCGCGCCGCCGGCAACTACTGGTGAGAGTAGCCCTAGAGCCGCGAGCGGAATGCCCACAACATTATAGGCGAAGGCCCAGAAGAGCCCGAGACGGATGGTGCGTTCTGCGCGCCGCGCAAGCGTTATGGCTGCGGGGGCCAATCGCGGATCAGGCCTCATCAGGGCAATGCCTGCACTTTCAATGGCAATATCGGTGCCTGAACCCATCGCGATACCGACATTGGCGCTCGCCAGAGCGGGCGCGTCATTTACGCCATCGCCGACCATTGCGACCACCGCACCATTTTTCTTCATTGCCTCTATTGCAGCGGCTTTTTCTTCGGGTCTTACATCAGAAATGATTGCCGAAATACCAAGTTCGTGGCCGATCCGGTTGGCAACACCTTGATTGTCACCCGTTAAAAGAGTTGTCCCCACGCCAAGTGCGTGTACTTGGGCGATTGCATTTTTTGAAGTCTCCCTTACAGGATCAGCGAAAGCGATCAGACCAATTGGGACTTTCCTGTCTGTGTCTGCGATGATGCTGATGCCATAGCCTTCGGATGCGAGCGCATGGATGCGAGAATGAAAGGAGTCCAAATTAATATTTTGGCGGTTAAGCGCGCTTTCATTACCAAAGATAAATTGCTCACCTAAGATCGTCGCCAGAATAGCACCATCCATTAGTGTAAAATCCGTTGCTTGAGGAATTTTGAGTCCGCGTCGCTTGATTTCATCACGGATAGCTTCTGCGAGCGGATGGGTGCTTCCGGTTTCAAGCGCTGCTGCAAGCACGATTACGGTCGAAGGATCGCTCCCCTCTATTGCTGTTAATGCAGGGCGCCCGATCGTCAAAGTGCCCGTCTTATCAAAGACCATCTGGGTTACCTTGGCTGCGCGTTCGAGTGACGCCGCGTCTTTGACAAGAATTCCAGCTTTGGCCGCAACACCGGTTGCTACTAAAATAGCCGTTGGTGTCGCAAGGCCGAGTGCGCAAGGGCACGCAATGACGAGCACGGCGACAGCATTGATCAGTGCTGTTTCATAATTGGAGTTGAATAGGTACCAACCGAGTCCTGTGCCTAAAGCAATCATCAGGACCACTGGCACAAAAATCGCGCTGATTTGGTCAACAAGTGCTTGGACCGGGGCTTTTGACGCTTGTGCAGAGGCCACGAGCCGAATGACGCGTGAGAGGATCGTTTCTGCTCCGACAGCGCGTGTCTCAATGGTCAGAACACCATCAAGATTAACCGTTCCACCGATTACGGATGCCATGACCGTTTTTCGAATGGGAAGGCTTTCACCCGTCACCATCGATTCGTCGATGCTCGCACCACCGGAATAGATAAGCCCGTCTACCGGAATGATTTCGCCTGCGCGGACGAGAACGTGATCGCCGATCTGGATTTTATCAAGTGATACGGCTTCTTCTTGGCCATTGATGACCCGAAGAGCTATGCTAGGGCGAAGTGCGCCTAGGGACGTTAACGCAGAAGCGGTTTCCGATGTCGCGCGCTCTTCAAGCCATTTTCCAATAAGAACGAACGCGATGACAATGCTCGCCGATTCAAAATAAAGATGCGGCATAGCCATTTCATGATCCGGCCAGAGCCATAGATAGAGACTTAACCCATATGCGGCGCTTGTGCCAATCGCCACGAGAAGATCCATCGTTGCCGAGCCATTTCGGACAGCTTTGAAGGATGAGCGATAAAAGCGAAATCCAAGTCCAAATTGTACCAGACTTGCCAATAGAAATTGAACAAAGGGCGGCGGCATGACCTCAACTCCGAATAGCAGTCCGCCCATGCCAACAAAAAACGGCGACGACAGCGCTAAAGCCCAGAATGCGTTATTTTTTGCCTTTGACGAACGTTTTGATGCCCGTTCGGCCTCGGAGCGGCTATCCGCCTCAGCGATGATATTCGCCTCATATCCGATGTTTTCGACGGACGTTACAAGGGCCGACGGGTCAACCATCCCGTCAATATGGGCGCTTTTTGTTGCCAAGTTTACGGTAGCTCTCGTGACACCGGGCACCGCATTAAGCGCATTTTCGACCCGTGCTACGCAGGCCGCGCACGTCATACCATCGATAGCCAGTGATATTTTCTTACTCTGAAACATTGCGAGGTGACCACTTTCCTATGTTCACTGCAGATAATTATCGGGGCATCCTAATTCCAGCGGATACCACGATTTTTGACAAATGACTGATCGTGATATTTGTTCTTGCGGCAAATAATTAAATTACAACGTCGCTATTTTTCCGAAAGAGAGGTTTTACTTGCCCCGCTTTGCAGCCAATCTGACCATGATGTTTACTGAACTGCCGTTTCTTGACCGTTTTGCTGCGGCTCGGGATGCGGGCTTTGATGCGGTCGAGTATTTATTCCCCTACGAGCATGCGCCCGAGGAAATTGCGAGCCGACTGGAGCGTCACGAGTTAACGCAGGCGCTTTTCAATTTACCGCCCGGAGATTGGGCCAAGGGGGAGCGTGGTATTGGGGCTATACCGGGTCGGGAACAGGAATTTCGTGAAAGTATCTCAATGGCATTACGTTTCGCGGATGCCACGGGCGTTAAACGCCTACATATGATGGCAGGTCTCGCTTCACTTGACGACCCTTCTAGTATGGCAACTTATCGTGCAAACATTGCCTATGCAGCGGAGATGCTAAGCCAAAAGGGAATCGATTTGTTATTGGAACCAATAAACGGTCGGAATATGCCCGGTTATGCATTAAATTCATTTGATCGCGCCGTTTCCATTATCAATGAACTTTCGCTTTCAAATCTAAAATTGCAATTTGACATCTATCATTGTCAAATCATCCATGGTGATGTGACAATGCGATTGAGTGCAAATATACCCATGATCGCTCATGTACAGATTGCAAGCATTCCATCTCGTCACGAGCCCGATATGGAAGAGTTGAATTATCCATTTCTATTCGATGAGCTCGATCGGTTGGGATATTCAAATTTTGTTGGGTGCGAATATAATCCACGGGCTAAAACGAACGATGGTCTAAAATGGTTTCAGCCATGGCGACGCTAAGTGGCAAAAGATCGCCTGCCTAATTTTTAAACTTTTCTTCTCTTATTTGAGAGCCTATCGAAAATTGCCTTTAGTTTTGTAAGCGCGTCTCCCGCCAAGAATAACGGCTCGTTCAATGAGTGTTACCGACAAGGCTTCTGAAAAGGTTTCAATGCCGGGCATGATTCGTGCGGATGGCGCGGTGCGTGCGTCTTTCACGTCCGTTGCGGGGCGGACGGCTTTTGTCAATCTTTATGAGAGTGGTGGTTACCGCCTCAAATTTCCAAAAGCCGAGCATATTGAAGCGGTCCTTATCAATACGGGTGGCGGAATGGCAGGCAACGATCGTCTTGAGGTCGATCTGGCTTTGCATCATGATGCTCATGTAATTGTCACGACGCAGTCAGCTGAAAAAATATATCGTGCCGATTCTGCGCCGACAGAAGTGACGGTGAAACTTACCCTCGACAGCCGTGCGCATCTCGCTTGGCTACCGCAAGAAACGTTACTCTTTACTGGCTCACGCCTTCATCGAACCTTTGACGTCAACCTTTCACAAGATGCTTCATTGGATATCGCCGAGGGTGTGATCTTCGGACGTGGTGCAGCGGGCGAGCGGATTACATCTGGTGATTTTAGAGATCGTTGGCGCATCAAACGCGAGGGTCAACTCATTTATGCCGATAATATCGCAATTCATGGCGCTATGACTGATAGTCTTGACCGCGCGGCTATTGGTAAAGGCGCCCGCGCTATTGCTACTTTTTTGTGCATTTCGCCCCACGCTGAATCGCGACTTGACGCAGCCCGTTCCGCTTTGTCACTCTCGGATTGTGAATGTGGTGCGAGTGCTTGGAATGGTATGTTGCTTGTGAGATTTGTAGCGCCTGACCCAGCGCAGCTTAGGCGGTCGTTTGTGAGCTTTATTGAGAATTTTCGTGGCGCCTCAATGCCACGCGTATGGCAATGCTGAGTTTTTGACACAAAGGAGAGGGCGCGATGATTCTATCGCCGCGTGAAAAAGATAAACTACTCGTTTCGCTCGCCGCAATGGTTGCGCGTGGTCGTTTGGCGCGGGGTGTAAAACTCAACCATCCCGAGGCGGTCGCTCTGATTGCCGATTTTGTGGTTGAAGGCGCCCGCGATGGCCGCAGCGTTGCTGACCTCATGGAAGCGGGTGCGCATGTTGTGAAAGCCGACCAAGTGATGGCCGGCGTCGCGGAAATGATCCACGATGTGCAAGTGGAAGCGACATTCCCTGATGGTACGAAACTCGTGACCGTGCATCGGCCGATCCGGGGCGCATCATCAGCGGAGACGATTATACCGGGTGAGATTATCACCGAGCCCGGTGATATCGTGATGAATGAAGGCCGCCAAACGGTAACGATTACGGTGGCTAATACCGGCGATCGTCCGATTCAAGTTGGCAGTCACTATCATTTCTTTGAAACTAATCCAGCTTTGTCTTTCGAGCGCACGAAAGCGCGCGGGATGCGCCTTGATATTCCCGCTGGTACAGCAGTGCGTTTTGAGCCAGGGCAAACGCGGGATGTCACGCTTGTGGCACTCGCGGGTAAACGCGAAGTCTACGGGTTTAGGCAAGACATTATGGGCGCGCTCTGAGCGATAAGGGATAGACGATTATGACCACAAAACTCTCCCGCGCCGCTTATGCGGATATGTTTGGCCCCACAGTCGGTGACCGTGTGCGCTTGGCCGATACATCGCTTCTGATCGAAGTTGAAAAAGATTTCACGACCTATGGCGAGGAAGTAAAATTTGGCGGCGGCAAAGTCATTCGCGATGGCATGGGCCAAAGCCAAATTTCGAACAAAGATGGCGCTGTTGATACCGTGATCACCAATGCGTTGATTGTTGATCATTGGGGCATTGTGAAAGCGGATGTCGGGTTAAAGAATGGCCGCATTGCTGCCATCGGCAAAGCGGGTAATCCCGATATTCAACCGAATGTCACAATCATTATCGGACCCGGTACTGATGTGATTGCGGGTGAGGGTAAGATTCTTACTGCCGGTGGCTTTGATACGCATATTCATTTCATATCGCCTCAGCAGATTGAACATGCTTTGATGTCGGGCGTGACCTCGCTGCTTGGTGGTGGCACGGGCCCCTCAGCGGGTACGAATGCAACGACCTGCACGCCGGGTCCTTGGCATATGGCGCGGATGATCGAGGCGGCGGAAGCATTTCCTGTCAATGTCGGTTTCTCGGGTAAAGGCAATGCGGCTTTGCCGGGCTCGCTTGTAGAAATGATCGAAGCAGGCGCTTGTGCTCTAAAGCTTCATGAGGATTGGGGCACAACACCCGCCGCGATTGATAATTGCCTGAGCGTTGCGGATGATCACGATATTCAAGTGATGATCCATACCGATACGCTCAATGAATCGGGTTTTGTTGAAGATACGATCAAAGCGTTTAAAAACCGCACCATTCACGCTTTTCATACGGAAGGTGCGGGTGGTGGACATGCACCCGACATCATCAAGGTTGCGGGCTTGAAAAATGTTCTGCCGTCCTCAACCAACCCGACGCGGCCCTTCACCGTCAATACGCTCGATGAACATCTCGATATGTTGATGGTGTGCCACCATCTTGATTCATCCATTCCTGAAGATCTGGCTTTTGCCGAAAGTCGTATTCGCAAAGAGACAATTGCGGCGGAAGATATTCTTCATGATATCGGCGCGCTTTCGATGATGTCGTCAGATTCGCAAGCGATGGGTCGGTTGGGCGAAGTCATCACGCGCACTTGGCAGACGGCCGATAAAATGAAACAACAACGCGGTGCGCTTTCAGGCGATGGTCGCGCGGATAATAACCGCGTGAAACGCTATATCGCGAAATATACAATTAATCCCGCGATTGCGCATGGCGTTTCAAAATATATTGGTTCAGTTGAAGTTGGCAAACTTGCTGATCTTGTTTTGTGGTCGCCCGCCTTCTTTGGCACAAAGCCCGATCTCATCATCAAGGGTGGGGCGATCATCGCCGCGCAAATGGGTGATCCGAATGCGTCTATCCCGACGCCGCAGCCCGTGCATTTCCGTGAAATGTTTGGTGCGTTCGGTAAAGCGCTCACGTCGACCTCGCTTGTGTTCACGTCAAAGGCGGCGATTGCAAATGGGCTTCGCCATGCATTGGGCACGCAAAAAGAAATGGTGGCGGTTGAGAATGTGCGTGGCGGGATTTCAAAAGCATCGATGATCCATAATGACGCTACACCCGAGATTACGGTTGATCCGGAAACCTATCGCGTGACGGCGGATGGTGAAGTTCTGGTGTGTGAGCCGGCAAAAGAGCTCGCGCTGGCGCAGCGCTATTTTCTATTCTAGAC
>CANGPA010000090.1 GCA_947455645.1 Hyphomicrobiales bacterium
GAGGATGTTTTTTACTCCCTCATCCTGAGGATGTTTTTTACTCCCTCATCCTGAGGATGTTTTTTACTCCCTCATCCTGAGGATGTTTTTTACTCCCTCATCCTGAGGAGCGCCGTTAGGCGCGTCTCGAAGGACGTGGGTCGTAGAGCGGCAAAAAGAATAAATGTGATTTAGGATGGATCGCTTTATGCGACGTTTTTGACCATATGTGTGATGGTGCCCGCTTTGTCTTTAACCGCTGATGTCGCGGTGTCGTGCGCCGGATTCACAGGAGCGTCAGTTCCTTTTTGGCGTGGCACGCGATCTTGTCCCAAGAGCGCGTGAAAGAGTGCGCGTGCAGTTTCAAGCGACAATTGTTCCATCACATCTTCGGCGCCACCCGGACGCATGGATGACCGTGTGTCGATGCCGATCAAGCGATTGGCGTGCCGAATTTCTGACGGTGATAATCCCACAGCAAGCAGAGCTAATGTGCTGATGGCACCATCAGGATAAGACAGACGGACAATCAAATCATGCAGCTTGCAATCAAATACACTCGCCAAGGCGTCAAACAATGATTCAAGATCATCATGCTGGAGCGCGCCGCGGATCGACGCCAAGCCGATCTCTTTCATCAAGGGGGGCTGTGCTAAAATAGCAGGATGATATTGGATTTCATGCATCAAAGCGGCGCGCTGAACGGGCGATGCGGATTCGAATAATTGTATGCGCAGATCAAAGGCAAGATCGTCCCGATCAAGTAAAATGCGAGCCAGCACTTTATCAGTTTGCGCACGGCGAATGAGCGTGCTTAACGCGCGCGATGTATCGGGAAGGTCCATGGTTTCGGCCAGAAGGCGATCAATCAGCGGATCGTGACGATCAACCAAAGCCGACACTGTCATCTCGTCGAGTTGCGGACGGCTTGCGATGGCACGCGCTTCATCCATTGTGCCACGCATAGCGCGGTGCAGAATGATGGAGGTTGGCAGGTGTTCTGCACCGGCAAGCGCGACACGCGTTGAGGCGTCACCGCGTGCTAAAAATGCAAAAGCCAATGAGGCCGTCATGGTGCCGGTTGAAATCAACATCTCGGCACAAAAAGTTGCAACGCGCTCTGATGCACGCGGTAGTAGCATATAAATATCATGCGCGAGTTGCGCACGTCGTGTCGTGTCGGATGACGGCAGATCAGGTGTGGACACTTGAACGGGCTGGTGCGTCAACGATTGACGTGATGAAACCGTTTGAATCGTTTCATCCAAATCATGGGTGATCGTTTCAAAAGCCAAGGCCATGTTTGCGAACGCGCCCCCCATCTCGCGGTTCCATCTTACGAGATTCGGCGAATCCCGTATCGACATTCTTGTTCTAGGGCGTCAATCGTTAGCGAAGCGTTAACCATATCAGGTCAGATCTTAATGCGGGTGCGAACCCGCTTTGACCGAGAGGAGTGTCTCCATGGCCGAGATTCTTCGCCTTGCCGTGCCGCGTCGAAAGGCGCGTCGCCGGTCTGCGGATCCTGCGCCCTGCACCATCATTCTGTTTCCGGGCGTGCGTTATGAACGGCCGACGACAGAGGAGGGAGCAGACGCGAAGGGTCAAACCAGACGGCCGGCAAAAACGCGCCGCCGCAAAGCGTGAGCGAGGCGTCTAACAAGGATGGGCCGCACCCATTGCGTGCGGGGGCTCTCTCTTTGTGTCTCTTGTTCGGCATCGGAGTCTCTCTGGCCGCTTGCGTTGAAACCGGTGATTTCGGACGCCGCCGCCCCGGACCATTCTCCGCACTTCAACCGCCTGACCTTGCGCCGCAGCGCGCACTGTCCGAGTCAAGCCTCACCGCGGATGAACGCGAATTGCGCCAGCGTGCCTTTGCACTCGTGAGGAACGCGCGTCCGGTTCCTCTGATCGCGCCATTTTATCTGCCGGATGCGTTTGATCGCGACATCGGGCCTGATCCTGATCTTTATTATGTCGCTTTGGCAGGCGTGCCGGATCAATCGCCTGAAGCGCGCTATCGTCGTTTGCAAAGCGATGTTCTTGCTGATCTCGATCTCATTCCGAAATTCCGCAGCGTTGCTTGCCGCATTGCGATTGCGGATCGTGGACGCTTGGCGGCCGCCAAAGTGGCGCCGGCCTTAACGGATGACGAGCGCGCGGATGCCGAAACGCGTGTGATGCAAAACGGCGCGTGGGGGCAGGCGGTTGAACAAGCGTTGCCGCGTCGCGCGGACGCCTATCACGTCGCGCTGGAGCGCCTTGTCACCGCCTCTCCGGATATGATGGCGAAGCCAACGCTGCAATATCTGACGGCACTCAATGCACTGATTGATCAGGAGCCTTGCCTCATGACGCCGCGCAAAGGGTTGATCCGCAAAGGTTAGGCGCAGGTTCGGGTTCCGCTTCCGGTTTCGCTTTGGTTTTTGGGCGCGGGGTTTTGGGCGCGGGGTTTCAAAGCCGGACGGGTGGTGCCATAAGGGCGCTCGGATCGCGGAGCGCGGCATGACGCAGACGAATAAGCCCCAGTTTTGGCAGACGACTTCGCTCGAAGCGATGAGCACGGCGGAGTGGGAGAGCCTGTGCGACGGTTGTGGCCGCTGTTGTCTGATCAAGCTCGAAGATGAAGACAGCGGCGCCTATTATGCCACGGATCTCGCCTGTCGTTTGTTTGATGGCGAGACATGTCGATGCCGCGATTATAAAAACCGGCAGGATCTGGTGCCCGATTGCGTGAAACTGACCCCGCATGAAGCGCGTACCATCAAATGGTTGCCGCCCACTTGCGCCTATCGTCTTGTGGCGGAGGGCAAGGATTTACCGGACTGGCATCCGCTGGTGTCGGGCCGGGCGGAGAGTGTGGTGGAGGCTGGGGTCTCGGTGCGCGGACGAGTTTTTGCCTCCGAAGATGCTGTGCCGTTTGAGGAATTTCCGAGCCGCATCCGGCGCTGGCCGCTCGCTTGGCCGCGCGGCGCCAAAGCGGCAAAACGGGTGACATCCGGAGCGCGTCCTAAGTAAGGCTTAGCGCCCAATATAGGAAACATTTCATTTACTTTTACGACGATCTGTGACAGGATCGCGCCTGTCCTCGCGTCTCCGCGTCGGAAGGGCATGGCAACGGTACCTTGGAAATCTTTCCGTAAGAGAAAGGCAGACAGGGGCCGCCTCCGGGGCGGGCAAGATCCGGCTGGGACGTCGGGACGCTTTCACGCGGGCTGCTGAGTGCGGCGTCGGTCCGTTCGTTTCACACACTCAGACCGAAAGAGATCTGTCATGCCAAAAATGAAAGACCTGGATGTAAATGATTTGAAATTCAACGGATTCGGACCGCCGGGCTCGTCCTCTCGCATCGGGCGATCGCGCGTGAGCAAGCGCTTGCGGCCCATGGCTGAACCTACCGAAGCGGCGGTTGATCTGCGCCAAGCGCTGGATCAACTCATGCGGATGGCGGGCGCATCTGCCGATGCGGAGACGCCTGAACCACAGTCGCGGAAAGACCGCCTGATGACGCAAGGGGAGCAGGGGATCGCCCCTCGGCGTCGCATGCGGGTTTCCCGAGCCGGTGCAGCCTCGACACGGGGCCATGCCACAACGGTGTATGAGGATGATCCGCGCGCGTGCCCAAAAGACATCGAAGGGTTTCGCGTGGCGGTGGCGCAGGAACTTGATCGCCTGCGCGAGAAAAAAACAATCGCGGAAGAATAGGATTTTATTCTTGACAGCGTGACGCTCTTCGTGTAGAACAGGGTCATGCTCCAGAATTGGGTTTGAACGGCGGGCCCCGCTTGATGGGGTGCCCGCCGTTTCTTGTTGTCAACACCAGAGGTGAGAGATGGCGCGTATATCCCGCTTGTCGCTTGATCAGGTGATCGCGATGCGGCGTCTTTATGAGACGTCGACCGAGACGATCCCGCTGATTGCGAGACAGATCGGCGTGTCGCCCGCCACCATTCTCAAACGGGCGCGCAGCGAAGGCTGGCGACCACGCCGCGTGCCAAAGCCGGCGGATGATAAAATCAAGCGTCATATCGGCAATCCATGCACCGGCCTTGCGCTTTGTCCCGAACGCGTCGCCTTGGTTGCCCGCGCCTGGGCCGCCGCTCATACGCAAATCAACGAGATTGAAACGCGCGCGCTGATCCGCGAGCGCGACAAAGACAATGCTCAACCGCGTGCCAGCGATGATGCGCGCGCGGTGGCCATACTCGTGCGCACGATGAAAGATTTGACGGGGCTCGATGCGATCAAATGGGGGGAACAGTCAGCGCAAGACAAGAAAGCGCAAGATAAGGGAGCCCAGAATGACGCAAGCGGACCAGCCGGACTTGCCACGCTTGCCGATGAGCTGGTTCGACGTCTTGCGGGACTCCGAAAAGCACGGGCTTCTGCCGGAGCTTCTCGCGAGCCTTGATGAGGCCACGCTCGAGGCCATGCTGACCGATTGGCCGATTTGGGCGCGGCCTGATCAAATGCCGCCCGCGCTCACGGATGAGGGCACGGACTGGACCGTCTGGCTTGTGCTTGGAGGCCGGGGCGCGGGCAAAACGCGCACGGGTGCGGAATGGGTGCGCGGGCTTGTGTTTGGCCGGCCGCCTTTTGCGCAAAAGCCCGTTGGCCGTATCGCGCTTGTGGGCGAAACACGCGACGATGTGCGTGATGTGATGATCGAGGGTGTATCGGGCTTGATGCGCGTGCATCCGCGCCATGAAAGACCGCTGTGGCAGCCCACGCGCCGCCGCATGGAATGGCCCAATGGCGCGATTGCGCAGATATTTTCGGCCGAAGACCCCGAGAGTTTGCGCGGGCCGCAATTTGAGGCCGCGTGGCTTGATGAAGTGGGTAAATGGCGCCATGCGGAAGCGGTGTTTGACATGTTGCAATTCGGCTTGCGCCTGGGCATGCGACCGCGCCAAACCGTGACCACCACGCCGCGGCCGACCCCGTTGTTGAAGCGCCTTTTGGCGGATCGCAAAACCGCGGTGAGCCGCGCCACGACGCGCGACAATGCCTATCATCTCGCGCCGGCTTTTTTGGATGCGATTGTCCATCGCTATGCCGGCACAAGGCTTGGCCGCCAAGAACTCGACGGCGAAATGATTGAAGAGCGTAACGACGCGCTTTGGTCGCGCCGGATGATTGAGGAGGCGCGGCTCACAAGCGCGGTGCCGCCGCTACAGCGCCTTGTGGTGGCGGTTGATCCGCCGGCCTCATCGGGCAAGAGATCGGATGCGTGCGGCATTGTGGCAGCAGGCGTGACGCAAGACGGCCTTGTGATTGTGCTGGACGATGCCACGCTTGAACAAGCAAGCCCGGCAGCCTGGGCGGAAAAAGCTTTGGCGCTTTATCATCGGCTTGAAGCGGATGCACTCGTGGTGGAAACCAATCAAGGCGGCGAGATGGCCGAAGCGGTGCTCAAAGAGCGCGATGCCTCTGTGCCGATTGTGCCGGTGAAAGCCACGCGCGGCAAAGTGGTGCGTGCTGAACCGGTGGCGCATCTTTATGAGCAAGGTCGTGTGAAACATGCGGGCGCCTTTCCCGCGCTTGAAGATGAATTATGCGATTTCGGCCCAACCGCCAAAGGCTATGGGCTCTCCTCCGGACGCTCGCCTGATCGCATGGATGCGCTGGTGTGGGCGGTGAGCGCGCTCGCTTTGGGCACAAAAGCGAGCCCGCGCGTGCGCAGCTTGTGACAGGGTAGGGGAGCTGTTAGATTTTACCTATGGGCAATGTGAACCACATTCCCTCAAATTTTAAAGTAAATACGGGCGGCTCTCACAGGATTAATCAGTGCGGATAAACCGGCGGATGAGATTTCTTCTGTCACTTCTCCAAGAAATGGGAGGAGACCTCAGTGATGTGCGCCTCAAAGCCTTGATGGTGATTGTCAGCCGACAGATTTTGAAAACGGACGGTCCTTATCAATTCGTATTCAAGAATGGCGGCTTTCATAGTTTCCAATTGGAAGAGGATAAAATTCAACTCGAACGCAAGATTATTCTAGAAAGGGCCCCGCGTTGGATTTTGAGTACGACCGCAACGCGGTATGCGATTGAACTTGATTTTTTTGAAAAAATCGCACTTCGGGAGTTGAAAACGAAATGGCTTTTCAAAAGCGATGCCGCGTTGATTGAACTTTGTACAACGCTTCATCAAGATCGTATTTTTGATGATCGCGCATCGCGCTTTTTCACAATTGGTTATGAGGGCGTAAGCCCTGATTCCTATATCAACCTCCTGCACGCCAACGGGATTAAACTGGTTGTCGATGTGCGCAAAAATGCATTCAGCCAAAAATGGGGATTTTCAAAATCAAGCCTAGAACAGATATTGATACGATCCGGTATTGATTACCATCATATGCCGGAACTTGGTATCGAATCAGCAAAGCGCCATAATTTGAAATCTGATGCCGATTATCGGCGTCTGTTCAAAGATTATGTCGCCCATACGCTTAATGAGCAAACACGATCGCTCGAAGATTTATGTCATATGCTTGACAATAAAAAACGCATAGCGATCACCTGTTTTGAAGCTGATCCCACGCAATGCCACCGTTATCATGTCGCTGAAGCCCTACGGGGACGTATTCCACCTGAGAGCACGATAGAGCATTTAATCTCATGCAGTCCCGAGCAGAAAAAAATCGATAAGAACTAACATTCTTATTACTGTAAAGACATATCCAAGTATTTCTTCAAAATATACAGAAACAGTATGTACCGCTGGACTAAAAGATGGTCGTGAATGGATAAGAATTTATCCCGTTCCCTTTCGATTATTGGATCAATCACAAAAATTTAAGAAATATCAGTGGATTGAAGCGGATATTGTTCGTGACACAAGTGATCCGCGGCCAGAGAGTTATAAACTGGTTGGTAAGATTAAGGTAAATAATTTTATTGATACAAGACAGTCTTGGAAAGAAAGAAAAAAATACATTCTAGGAAAAATTTATTACAATCTCGACACTTTAATCAGAGAGGCAAAATCTGATAATTTTTCGACATCTTTGGCTACATTTAAACCGACAAAAATTATTGATTTTAAAATAAAAAGAAAGTGGAAAAACAATAGATTTAAAAGAGATTTAAAAAGTAAAAATTTAATCCATAATAGTAGTGTAAAGAATTTTTTAGATGAAATTCCATATAATTTTTATTATAGCATTATTGATCAATTAGGAAAACGAAGTACAATGCAAATTCGCGATTGAGAAATTTTCCAACTTTGTCGAAAGTTAATCATTGAATATGGAAATAATAAAGATAAAATTGAGGCAATTTTAAAAAATAAGTATTTTTATGATTTATCAACAAATCGAGA
>CANGPA010000091.1 GCA_947455645.1 Hyphomicrobiales bacterium
CCTTGCTGATGATCGGCGCGAGTTCGGCCAAGCGATGCAGCATCAAGCGCTCAAGCTCGGGCATGTCTTTGTGTGCGATCTTTTTCGACGCATCATAATGCGCGAGCGTACCGAGCATCCAGCGCAGTGTGTTACGCAATTTGCGATAGGTCTCGACAAAGGTTTTCAAAATTTCTTTGCCGATGCGCAGATCGTCGGAATAATCGGCAGCTGCGACCCAGAGGCGCAGAATATCCGCGCCGGAGTCTTTGATGATGTCTTGCGGCGCGGTGACATTGCCGAGAGACTTCGACATTTTCTGTCCTTTTTCATCGAGACAGAACCCATGGGTCAGCACAACATCAAAAGGCGCGCGGCCGCGTGTGCCGCAGCTCTCGAGCAAGCTCGACTGGAACCAGCCGCGATGCTGATCCGAGCCTTCGAGATACATCACGCGATCTTTGCCGCCATCAACAACACGATGAATATCGGCAAGGCCCGGAAAATGTTTCGGCGTGTTCAAGACATAGGAATGTGTCGAGCCAGAATCAAACCAGACATCGAGCACGTCCATGACCATGTCATAATCATTGGCGTTCACTGGCTTTGATGCCGCTTTGAGGAAACGCTCTTTCGCGCCTGCTGCAAACCACGCATCGCCGCCTTCGATTTCGAACGCGTCGGCAATCGCTTTATCGACCGCCGCATCATTGAGCATTTCTTTGGTTTCTTTGTGCACGAAGACCGTGATCGGCACGCCCCATGCGCGCTGACGCGACATCACCCAATCGGGCTTGTTCTCGACCATACCGGTGATGCGGTTCTCGCCTGTTGCCGGAACCCATTCGGTTTTCTTGATCGCGTCGAAAGCGACATCGCGTAGCGATTTGTTGCCAAGCTCGGATGCAGGCTTATCCATCGCAATGAACCATTGCGGTGTATTGCGGAAAATCACGGGCTTTTTTGAGCGCCATGAATGCGGATATTGATGTTTCAAGCGACCACGTGCGACAAGCGCATTGTTGTCGATGAGCGCTTTGATCACGGCTTCATTCGCGTCACCCTTTTCACCCTTGTCGGTGATGACGCGCTTGCCTTCAAAGCCCGGCGCTTCTTTCGTGTAGAATCCATCATCATCGACGGTGAAAGGAATGCGCGTGTCGATGCCGCGTTCGGTCAACATCCGGCCTGACGCCATCCAAATTTCAAAGTCTTCGCGGCCATGCGACGGCGCTGTGTGCACGAAGCCCGTACCGGCATCATCCGTCACATGATCGCCGTCGAGTAAGGGAACAGCGAAATCATAGCCCAAAGACGCGAGCGGATGTGCACACACCATCTGACCCATCACATCGGCAGGGATGTCTTCTTTATGCGCGAGCATGATCTTTGCTGCATTGGCAACAGCATCAGAAAGCTTGTTGGCGAGAATATATTTCTCACCGGCCTTAGGTCCGAAGTCGCGTTCATTCGCGGTGACTTCATAAAGACCGTATTCAATTTTGTGCGAATAGGAGATCGCGCGATTGCCCGGCAATGTCCATGGCGTTGTCGTCCAGATAACAACTGCGGCTTGACCAGCAAGAGCGCCTTTCGTCACCGGAAACTTCACCCACACCATATCGGATTGATAATCCTGATATTCGATTTCGGCTTCGGCGAGTGCTGTTTTCTCGACAACGGACCACATCACCGGCTTCGAGCCGCGATAGAGAAGGCCATTGTCTTTGAACTTCATGATCTCGCGCGCAATCTGCGCTTCGGCATGAAAGGCCATGGTCGAATAGGGATGATCCCAATCGCCCGTAATACCGAGGCGCTTGAATTCCTCGCGCTGCACCGAGAGCCAATGCTCGGCGAATGTGCGGCATTCTTTGCGGAATTCGATTACCGGCACTTCGTCTTTGTTTTTGCCCTTGGCGCGATATTGCTCTTCGATCTTCCATTCGATCGGCAGGCCGTGACAGTCCCAACCCGGCACGTAATTCGAGTCAAAGCCGAGCATTTGCTGGCTGCGTGTCACCAAATCCTTCAGCACTTTGTTGAGCGCGTGACCGATATGGATGTTGCCGTTCGCGTATGGAGGGCCGTCATGCAGCACGAAACGCGGGCGACCGGCCGAGGTTTCCCGCAAGCGCTTATAGAGATCGATTTTCCCCCAACGGGCCAAAATCTCCGGCTCGCGCTGCGGCAAGCCCGCGCGCATCGGAAAATCGGTTTCCGGCAGGAAGAGGGTCTCGGAATAGTCACGCCCGTCGGCGGTTCCGGTCTTCTGATCATTCATGGTCAAGGGCTATTTCGGACTGGTTGCGGCGGTGCCGTTTTGGAGATTGCGCGGGGAATACCCCATTCCTGTCAAAGACGTAAGGGGGAGGATGCTAAAGGGGCAACAGGCTTGGCGCGTCGGGTGCGATGGCTGCAGCCAAAATATCCCGCGCTTTTTGTGCATCGCGGTCCATTTGGGCGATCAAAGCCTCGATGCTGTCGAATTTTTCTTCGCCGCGCTGCCAGGCCACGCATTCCACTGTGAGTGTCTGTCCGTAGAGATCGCCTGAGAAATCGAACAGGAATACCTCGAACAAGGGCGCGCCATTGTCGAAGGTCGGGCGGCGGCCATAGCTTGCAACGCCGCCATAAACGACGCCGCCGACCGACACGCGCACGGCATAAATGCCCTGTTTCAGGACGGAATTATCCGGCAGGCGCAGATTGGCAGTGGGATAACCAAGAGTCCGGCCGATTTTTTCGCCATGGCGGACTTCGGCCTCGAACAGATAGCGATAACCGAGAAGATGATTGGCGAGCGGCAGATCACCTGCGGCAAGCGCCGCGCGGATCGCGCTTGACGAAATGGGCGCCCCCCCTTCGTTCAGCGGGTTGATGATTTCGGCAGCGCGGCCGGTCCGATGGCAGGCGGCGGCAATGGATTCCGGTGTTCCGCCCCGGCCTTTCCCAAATTGGAAATCATGACCGATCACGACGCCTGCGACGTCAAGCGCGCCGAACAGCACCTCGTCGATGAAGGTTTCGGCGGGTGTTGCCGCCATTGTGGCATCAAATGGCAGGATAATCATGGCATCGAGGCCAAAATGCGCGACGAGCTTGGCTTTGATCGGTTCCGGGGTCAAGCGGAACAGCGGTGTTTCCGGGCGAAAGAAGCTGCGCGGATGAGGTTCAAAGGTCAGCAAGGCCGAGGGTCGGCCGTGTTGGGCTGCCAGGCACCTTGCCGCGTCCGTTACCACGCGATGGCCGCGATGGAGACCATCGAAATTGCCGATGGCGACCACGGGACGCGCTAAGCCCGCCGGCAGGCTGGAGCCGTAGATCAGGCGAAAAGGGTGATGCATCGGGTCAATCATGGCAAAGCGGGCGGACCGTGGCGATTTCAAGCCCTTGGGTCAAGGGGGAGGGCCCCCGTTTGGGAGGATTTGAATGAATTGTGTGACCGGGGTTTAACCGCTCCTGTGGCAAGGACTCCCCTCACCTGGTGTCGAGAGTGTATCGCGGCGATGTCTAAATCTGTTTTATCCGTATTGATCATTGATCCCCATGATGTGATCACAAAAGCCATGTCCAGCATGTTGGCAGAGATCGGCTGGACGAAAATCGAGACTGTCTCTCATGCGGTGGATGCTTTGGAGCAGTTGCGCAAGAACGCCTATGCGTTGGTCCTCACCGATTGGGTGATGGAGCCGATGGATGGCCAGGAATTCTTGCGACTTCTGCGTGCGGATATCTCTCTTGCTTCGATACCCGTGATGATTGTGACCGCCGATCCCAATCCGGCGCAATTCATTGCGGCGAAGCAGGCAGGCGCCGATGCTTATGCGCTTGCGCCCTTCACAACAGAAATACTGGCATCGAAACTCGATCTTATTCGATGGGCCGCCTAATCATCACCACCGCAATTGTTCGATGGCGAAATCGGGTCGGTGTGTTGCGGCGTTGAGGAACGCTTCGAATGTGCCATCTTCCAAAGCACCGGCGCTCAAACCGAGCTCATGCGTGTGAATGCCACGCAAAACAAACAAGGATCCCAAACCGGCTTGGACAGCACCTGCAATATCGGTGCGGATGGCGTCGCCAATTGCCAAAGTTCGCGCGGGATCCGGAGCCTTGCGTGTCAGAGATGAAGCAAGGTTGAGCGAAGCTGCATAGACCGGCGGATAGGGTTTACCCGCGTAAAGCGTCTCGCCTCCCTCTTCCTCATAGAGTTTCGCAATGGCGCCGGCGCAATCGATGAGGTGTCCGCCGCGTTCCACCACAATATCCGGATTGGCGCAGAGCATCGGGATTGCACGTTGCCGCGCCTTGTTGATAAAGGCACGGTAATCTTCAGCGGTTTCCGTGTTGTCATCATGTAAGCCGGTGCAAACAATGACATCCGCTTCTTCCAACGCGACATGCGGCATTTTGATATTGGCAAAAAGACCGGCATCCCGTTCAGGACCGAGCCAGTGATAATTTGACCAACGTCCTTCTTCGAGCAAGGTCCGCGTGACATCGCCGGAGGTCACGATACCATCATAGGCGGCGCGCGGGACTCCGAAGCGATCAAGGATGCCAATAATATCGGGCGCGGGCCGTGGCGCATTGGAGACAAGCACGACATGGCCACCCTTTTTACGAAAGCGGAGCAGGGCATCGGCAGCTTCCGTGTAAGCGGTCACACCATTGTGAAGCACGCCCCAAATGTCGCACAGAATGACGTCATAGGACTCCGCAACCGATGCGAGGCCTTGAAGAATGGGGGTCTTTTTGGGACTTGAATGAGACACGGACGGCAACGCTCCACAAAATATGAGTGGTGCGGCCTATCGGCGCTCGGCCTGCGGCTGTCAAGCCGAGATGCGGCGCAGCCTTTCGCGCAAGGTGGAGGGTTGTGTGATGATCGGGATGGGACCTTCGCCATCATCCTCCAATTCGACGCCCAGCTTAAAGGGCGGAGGGGAGGGTTGCGCCGGCTGCGGAGACCGTGCCGGCTCCAGAGCCAGTGCGGCTTTATTGGAATAGGACATCAAATGGATACCAAGCGATAGAACAGCTTCGCGTTCGCGGCGCGTTGCAATGTCGACGGCGATCAGATCGGTGCCGCGGCGATCAAACATCGCCAGTAAATCGGCCGGATGAATGGCGCATACTAATGTGCCACTTTCCGCTTCTGCCAATAGACGTGCCGGTGCCAATATAAAATCGGGCGCTTCCCGCATCAGATCACCAGGATTTGAGAGAAGTTGACGATCGAGCATGATGCCGATCAGCAAGCCTGACTCGCGCAGCGCGGTGAGTATTTTTTGATAGGTTTGGGACGGGTCGATGATGAACTGCGCTGGTAAAATGACGCCAATTTTTTTCGAGATTGCGGTTGTCTTTTTGAGAAGCGCGGTAATGCCTTTGACATCATCGGGATTGGACAATGTCTCTGCGCAGAGCGGTGTTACGAGAATTGGTGTGTCAATCGTTCGGGCGTTTTGTAGTGCGCGATTATAAAGATGCGCGAAGCGCACCCGATCAAAGAGACGCAAAATATCGGTCGAAACCTGAGCGGATCGGAGTGCTTGCTCCGATTGATCTCCCGGCCCATAGCCGTCGCAGCGCGCCTCAAGGCGGAGATAGACGGTGCGTCCGCTTAATTTTGAAACAATATCGGATTTTTCAATGATGAGGCGCCCTTCACTGAGTAAAGTGCGGATTTGTGCCTCTTCGCGACGTGCGCGCAAGGGATGAGTCCAGTTTGGACGATTTTGCAGTGGCTCTTCAGGGTGCGGATTGGCATTTGATGGTGCGTTTTCAATTTGATCAATCTCGGCCAGCTGCGCTTTCAACGAAGCGATGTCTGTCTGAATGATCGACTGAACCGTAGTCTCGGCCGCGGTAATCCGGATCTCGGCCATTTGCAGGGCGGTTTCAAGGGATCGAAACCGGTTCTCATGGACGTCGCCGGAGATTGATGCCTTTAATCTCGCCTGATTGATGAGATTAATCGCAAGGGTTGCCACCAACCCGCCTACCGCAATGACGGCCGCCGCGATTTCAATTGACCCTGTAAATGAAAACAGACCAAATCCGGCAAGAAAAACAAATGCAAATGCGAGAGTGGCCAAAATCGGTTCGGCACGTTTATCTTGCAGAAAAGAGGCAAAAGTCATTCCGGTTCTCGGCGTGCGACAAACGACGCCGGTTTCGGACCACAACCCAAAACAGGCTGGTATCGAAACCGATTCGCGCTTAATCTACATGATCATAAAGGGTTATGCACTATTTTATTGACGTTACGTAAAGTTTGAAAGGTTGGGTGGCATGAGTGGGTCAACCATGGTGGTTTTAGACGTATCGGGGATGACCTGTGGCGGGTGTGTGGAAGCAGTCAAGCGGGTGATCCGCAAAGTGGACTCCACCGCGGTTGTGGCGGTCGATTTGGCGACGGGGCGGGTTGAGGCGACGACAAGCGCTGAAGCCCATGACCTCGCGGCGGCCGTGACAAAGGCCGGTTATGAGGCCCGCCCTGCACTCTGAAGGGGCAATTCATGGTCTTTCACAATGCGGCCATCCACGATTTGCACGCCGCGATCGGCTTTGGCCGCCAGAGTGAGGTCATGGGTGACGATGACCACGGCTTTTTTATCGACGTCAACAATTTGCCGCAAAATGGCGACGACTTGAGCGCTTGCCGCCGTATCGAGATTGCCGGTTGGTTCATCGGCGAGAATAACCGACGGCTCATTCGCCAAAGCGCGGGCAATGGCCACACGTTGGCGTTGGCCGCCAGATAATTGATCGGGCCGTTTCCAAATATGTTCGGCAAGGCCGAGCGTGGCCAAGAGCTCTTTGGCGCGGGTGCGACCTTGTGACTCACTTAAGCGGCCAAGCGCCCTGATGGGCAGCAGAACATTGTCGAGTGCTGAAAATTCGGGCAGCAAAAAATGGAATTGAAACACAAAGCCGATCGACGCCAAGCGGATTTGGGCGCGGTGATTTTCGTCAAGCGCATGTGTGGCCTCGCCCCCGACAAAGATTTCACCAGCGGTTGGCAGATCGAGCAAGCCTAACAAATAAAGCAGTGACGATTTGCCCGAACCTGATGGGCCGGTGATGGCGACAAATTCACCCGGCATGACCGCAAGCGAAACATCGCTCACAAGCGTGGTTGTGATTTCACCTGAAAGAATGCGCCCCGCGCCGCGTGCTTCAATGAGCGGTTCGTTCATGATGCCCCCCGGATGATATCAACCGGTTGAACAGAGGCGGC
>CANGPA010000092.1 GCA_947455645.1 Hyphomicrobiales bacterium
AAGCGATAGGCCGCATTCGCAGCATCATTGAAACGATAGGCCTCAATCGCACGCGTGATCTCGGCTGTAGCGGTTGCCAATTCGCCAATCGCCCAACGGTTCAAGGAGAGTTTCACCGCTTTTGGATCAAAGCCATCGGTGCGCGCGCAGCCATTCATCTCTGCAAAGCGTGCCGCATTCCAAAGCTTGGTTGCGAAATTGCGATAGCCTTCGATGCGTTGCGTCGAAAGCTTGATGTCGCGGCCTTGGGCTGCCATCGCTGACAGCGTGAAGCGCAACGCGTCAGCGCCATAAGTGTCGATGAGATCAAGCGGGTCAATGACATTGCCCTTCGACTTCGACATTTTCGCACCCTTCTCGTCGCGGACGAGCGCGTGAATATAGACCGTGTGGAAGGGCTCCTTCTTCATGAAATGATCGCCCATCATCATCATGCGCGCGACCCAGAAGAAGATAATATCAAAACCCGTCACCAACACATCGGTCGGATAATAGCGCGCAAGTTCGGGGGTTTCATCAGGCCAACCCAAAGTCGAGAACGGCCAAAGCGCAGATGAGAACCATGTGTCGAGCACGTCTTCGTCGCGCGTCAATTCTGACTTTGCGCCGTAATGTTTTTCTGCATCGGCTCGCGCGTCATTCTCGTTCGATGCAACAAACACTTTGCCATCCGGTCCATACCAAGCCGGAATCTGATGTCCCCACCAGAGCTGACGCGACACGCACCATGGCTCGATATTTTCTAGCCATTGATAATAGGTCTTCGTCCAATTCTCCGGCACGAATTTCGTCCGCCCTGCCCGCACGCTCTCAAGCGCGTCTTTGGCAAGCGTCTTTGCATCCACATACCACTGATCGGTGAGATAAGGCTCAATTGCGGAATTCGAACGATCGCCATGCGGCACCTGGCTCGCATAGGGCTCAATCTTAGCGAGATATCCTGCATCATGCATCATCGCGACAACGCGCTTGCGCGCGTCATAACGATCAAGCCCATCTAGCGCTATCACATCGGCTGACAAGGACTTCACGTCCGGTGTGAATGTCTCATTGCCCTCAAGAAAAATTTTTGCCTGACGCGTGAGCACATTCACAGCGGCAATATTGTGCCTCTTCCCCACTTCAAAATCGTTGAAGTCATGCGCGGGCGTAATCTTCACCGCGCCCGTGCCTTTTTCGGGATCCGCATACTCATCACCCACCACCGGCACCCGACGGCCGACAAGCGGCAGAATGATATGTTTGCCGATCAGGTTTTTCAGCTTTTCATTATCAGGATGAACTGCAATCGCTGTGTCACCCAACATGGTCTCAGGCCGTGTTGTGGCAATCGGAACGAATGTGTTCGGATTTTCCGGATCATAGGTTTCGCCTTCAACCGGATAATCGAAATAATAGAGATGCCCGTGGGGTTCTTTCGCAAGTGTCTTTGCAAGCGCGTCGGGGTTGAACGGCGCTTCATCACCGCGCGTGAATTTGAATGACCCCTTCTTTTCGACCTGCACCACTTCGAGATCCGAGATCGCGGATTCAAAATGCGGATCCCAATTCACAAGCCGCTTGTCTTTATAAATGAGCTTCTGGTTGTAAAGCTCGACAAAGACTTTCGTCACTGCGCGGACCATTTGATCATCCGCCGCGCCATTCTTGCCCATCGTGAATCGTTCGCGTGACCAATCACAAGACGCGCCGAGGCGCTTCAACTGATTGATGATGAGCCCGCCCGACTCTTCCTTCCACGACCACACGCGTTCAAGAAATTTTTCGCGACCCATATCGCGGCGCGAGGTTTCCTTGCGCTCGGCGAGTTGACGCTCGACCACCATCTGCGTTGCGATGCCGGCGTGGTCGGTGCCCGGTTGCCAGAGCACATCACGCCCGCGCATCCGCTCAAAGCGGCAGAGAATATCCTGCAGCGTGTTGTTGAGCGCGTGGCCCATATGGAGTGAGCCCGTCACATTCGGTGGCGGGATAACAATGGTATAGGGCTTTGCGTCTTTGCGCTCAGGGCGGCCGGCTTTGAAGGCGCCTTCCTGTTCCCACACATCACGAATGCGGGCTTCGACGGCCGCAGGATCGAACCGATTGTCCATCATTGAAAGATCATCCCGGCCGGATTCGGCCCATTGCGCACAATAAAGGCGCTAGAAAGCGGAGCGAAGGCAGACTGTCAACGCTGCGTTGGCGAATTGGGAGAAAGACGGCTCAGCGCTCGCGGGCAATCCGCTCGATTTCGGCTTTAACGAGCCGTTCCACGATGCCAGGAAGATGAGCGTCGAGCCATTGTGACAAAACAGGCCGCAAAGCGGCCTCGACCAATGACCGCAAAACGGAATCAGCTGTTTCTGGAAGAGCAGCGGCGGGAACCGTTTCTGACGGGATGCTGTGGCGCAGGGAACTCAATGCGGAAGCAATTGATGCTTCGGTGCTTGCGGAAAGGCCGACGGCTTCATCCAAAACCGCTTGCGCATGAGAGGCCGAACGCCCGGAAGCATCGCGCGAACCCTCAGCAGCGCTCTTCATCCGCGCTGCCAATTCCGTCACGACCGCAACGGGATCAGAGATAACATTGTGTCTTGCGACCGGCTCCTGCGGTAAATCCACCAATTCGACCTGACGGCCCAGTGGTGTGACCATCGCCGCATCACGCGCCGCATGAAAGGACATTTGCCCTGAGAGGTCAAAAATATCGGCTGAAGACTGATCGAGCCCTTCCTCCGCGTCACGGGAGTTGGACGATCCGCCAATATCATCCGTGATAATCTTACGGATGGAGGCGAGTATCTCCTCCATTGAAGGTTCGGCAGATTTTACGTTGGCAGCGGTCATGTCATTGGCCTTTCAGATCAAGACCTTAAAACGTCAAAAAAGCTGGGGCAAGCGCTGCATCCAATTGACCTGTCAATAAAACTAACCCTTTAGGGGCAAGTTTTCCGATCAGGGCTTGGATATATCCGTGCCCATTGCCCGGTTTTTGCTTGCTTCGTAGTGAGCCTTCGGGTCGTAAGCTGCAACTTTCAGGCCGAGCGTCGCGGCCGAAAGACGGCCCACCGACGCAAGAAGCTGGTAAGAGGAGACCACACGGTCATGCTGTGCAGACACCAGATTCACTTGGGCGGATAACAAATTCTGGCTCGAAACCAGAACGTCAAGCGTTGTCCGCTGTCCCACCTTGGCCTCCTCACGCACGCCATTCAACGCAATCTCGGCAGCGGCAATTTGAGCTTTTGCCGATTTGAGCCGCGCAGACGCTGTTTCTAACTGGCTCCAGGCCCCGGCAATGCCGGAACGCACTGCTACGCGTACGCTATCCGTTTCCAATTGGCGCTGACCGAGGGTTTCCTTCGCCGCACGAACCCGTGCGCTAACCTCTCCAGCCTCATAGAGAGGCACAGACAAGATGCCCAAAACCTTCGCGTCCTGATATTCGTCATTATTCGACTTGTAGTCCCAATTCTTCGAGAGCGAGCCCTGAAGATCGACGCTTGGCTTCAATTCACCTTCCGCCGCCTTCACTGATGCTTCTGCCACTTGAATGGCAAAACGCGAGGCAAGCAATTGGGGATGAGAGGCCTCACCGGCAGCAAACGCATCCTTCAAACTTGCAGGCAATCCTTTCGAAACCGGCTCAGCATCAGCAAGGTCATTCGGCTCTACACCTATGACCTGACCATAAGCCGCCCGGCTAACGGCAAGATTGCTCTGCGCACTCGCCAATTCAGCCTCAGCTGCTGCGAGCTGCGCTTCAACCTGCGCGACATCCGTGCGCGTCACTTCACCCACTTGGAAGCGATCCTGCGTCTGACGCAATTGCTCTTTCAGCACACCGATATTCGCTTCACGCAGCCGAACAACCGCTTCGTCGCGCACTACATTCATATATTGGGTCGCCGCGTTCAAAAGCACGGTTTGCTCAGATTGAAGCAGACCCGCGCGTGCTGCCAAAACGCCGGCCTCTGCAGCGTTAATCTGACTTGCTGTCCGATCACCATTATAGACATTTTGTGTAATCGTCAGACTCAAACCACGAGGTGTGAGATTGGTTTCAGAACCATTATAAATATTATCACCACGGCCGCCCTGAGCACTCGCAGACACACGCGGCAGATAACCGGATTTCGCTCGCGGGACCTGCTCGTCCGTCGCACGGACGCTTGCGCGTTGCGCGTTAAGATCAGCATTGGCTGTGTAAGCGCGCGCCAACGCCGACTGAATGGTTTCGGCTCTCGTTCCCACATTTTGAAACAAGAGGGCAGCAACCGCAACGGACGTTAACAATGAAAGGGACTTCGACATAATGTTTGGATACCGGCGCGATCATTAACCGCATGAGAGTGATGTCTTAGGTGAGTCGGCCCCAATACGGCAATCCGCGTGGGATCCGATCACCACTCAATGCAAAGAAATACACAACTCAATGACAAATCGACGAAAAAGCCACCGATAGAGCCAGACCCACTGACGACCCATGCAGTCTCGAGCCGAATCTAAAAAACGGGGAGCCTGGCTCAAATCGAACGGAAGAGATGGAGGCCTCGCCCGGAATCGAACCGGGGTGCAAGGATTTGCAGTCCTCTACGTAACCACTCCGCCACGAGGCCCCGCGTCGGCTATCACCGGCGCGACAAATATAGAGAGTTTTGTGTTCGAGCAATGGTTTTGAACATCAAAGAGGTGATTTTACCAAATTTATTCGCCCAAGAGGCCAATCTCGAGTGAATTTACGAAAATAGGTCCCATGAACCCCTTGCATCGGGGGTTAGGGATGATGTATCCGCTCACCACGGTGATCCTCGATAGCTCAGCTGGTAGAGCGTTCGACTGTTAATCGAATGGTCGCAGGTTCGAGTCCTGCTCGAGGAGCCACCGCCTTTTATGCCGGTCAGGTCTGACCCGCAAACAATCCGATCACGCGGTTTCTGCGTATGGGATCTTAAAGTTGGATCCCCCTCGACACCATGACCGAAGCCTCCCTCTACCTCTTCCGTGACGACCTTCGCCTGGCCGATAATCCGGCGCTTGCGGCCGCGCTCGAGGCTGAAAAGCCCCTCATCCTCGCTTATATCCATGACGCCCGCGGATCCTCGGGACGACCTTTGGGCGGCGCGCTCAAATGGTGGCTGCACAAAAGCCTCGCCTCGCTCGCCCAATCAATCGAAAAGCGCGGCGGAACACTGCATTTCTTTTCAGGCGATCCGAAGGCAGTAATCGATAAGATTTCATCATCAGTTCCGCTCTCAAGCGTCCTCTGGAATCGTCGGTATCATCCTGCCCAGATTGACGCAGACAAGGCGCTTAAAGCGGATTTGGAAAATCGCGGAATTGCCGTCAAAAGCTTCAACGGGACGTTGCTTCGCGAGCCTTGGGACGTGAAGTCCAAGGTTGGTGGTCCTCTCAAAGTATTCACGCCGTTTTGGCGTGCTGCGCGGTTGGACTATTCGGTGCCAACACCGCTCCCCGCTCCGAAAAAAATCAAAAGTTACAATCCAGATTCTTTCACCTTCAGTGTAACTCTGGAAGCGCTCAATCTTTATCCAAAAAAGCCTGATTGGTCACACGGTTTCAGTACAGAATGGAACCCGGGTGAAGCAGGCGCTCAGGAAAAGCTCGATACATTTCTTGATGGCGGCTTTGCAGGCTATGCGGAAGATCGCAATCGGCCTGATCTGCCTTCAACATCACGCTTGTCACCACATCTGCGCTTTGGTGAAATTTCAATTCGCACCGTCTGGCATGCTGCAGAATTTGCGCTTCAAAGCCAGCGGAGCAAAGCGACATCTGAAGATTTGCGCGTTTTTCAATCTGAATTAGGCTGGCGTGAATTTGCGCATCATCTTCTTTATAATGAGGCTGATCTCACACGCACCAATGTGCAACGCAGTTTTGACGCATTTCCTTGGCAGAATGATGAACGTCTATTCCGTGCCTGGTCTCGGGGGAAGACTGGCTATCCAATCGTCGACGCGGGAATGCGTGAATTGTGGCAAACAGGTTTCATGCATAATCGCGTTCGCATGATTGTTGCGTCCTTTCTCGTCAAACATCTCTTGATCGATTGGCGTCGCGGAGAAGAATGGTTCTGGGATACGTTGGTTGATGCCGATGTCGCCAATAATCCGGCCAGTTGGCAATGGGTCGCTGGATCTGGGGCGGATGCTGCGCCCTATTTCCGTATCTTCAACCCTATGTTGCAGGGTGAAAAATTCGATCCTGACGGTCATTATGTCCGCCAATATGTTCCCGAACTGGCAAAACTACCTGCGCGCCTGATCCATGCTCCCTGGGATGCGAAGCCCATCGAACTTGAATCAGCCGGTATCAGCTTGGGAAAAACCTATCCTCTGCCAATCGTCGATCATCAAACGGCAAGGGATCGCGCACTCGCGGCCTTCAAATCGCTCAAGGAATCGGCTTAAATACTCATGTTAGATCGATCCCGTTTGAAGGTTGGAGAAAAAATGCGGCTTGCCATTATCGGCACCGGTATCGCAGGCAATGCGACTGCCTATGCGCTTTCAACCTGCACCAATCACGAAATTACCGTATTCGATAAAGAGCATCGTCCTGGTGGACATTCAGCGACCGTCGATATCGACTATGATGGCCCGCGCCTCTCGGTTGATACGGGGTTCATTGTCTATAACGAACTTAATTATCCACTTCTGACGTCATTGTTTGATCATCTTGGCGTGGAGACCGAGGGATCAGACATGAGTTTTTCTGTCTCATCCAATAATGGTCGTTTTGAATGGTGTGGCCGCACCAAGAACCCCGTGAGTGGGCTCTTTGCTCAGCGGTCAAATTTCTTCTCGCCCGGCTATTTGCGCATGCTCTTCGAGATCTTGCGTTTCAATCGAGGTGCCTTAGCAGATCTGAATGCCAATCGCTTAAATGGTTTGTCGCTCGGCGATTATCTGGAACAAAATCGATTCTCAAAGCGGTTTCGCAATGATTATCTTTTGCCAATGGGCGCGGCGATTTGGTCGATGTCCACCGAGTCGCTGTTGAATTTCC
>CANGPA010000093.1 GCA_947455645.1 Hyphomicrobiales bacterium
ACTATGGATCTCGGTTTGAAAGGCCTCAATGTTTTAATTACGGGAGGTTCAAAAGGCATTGGTCGTCGTTGCGCCGATTACTTCTCGGATGAAGGCGCAAATGTTTCAATCTGCGCACGTGATAAGGCAACCGTGGATGATACGGTAGCGGCCCTGTCTAAAAAGGGTGTCAAAAGTTTTGGCATGGCTGTGGATGTTGCCCATAAATCACAACTTGAAAATTGGGTGAATGAAAGCGCAAAGGCCCTTGGTGGTATTGATATTGTCGTGGCCAATGTTTCGGCGCTGGCCGTGGATGATAGTGAAGAGGCGTGGCAGAAGGAATTCGAAGTCGACATGATGCACACGGTGCGTCTTGTGAACTTGTCACTTCCACTTCTTGAAAAATCAAAAGCGCCCTCAATTACCGTAATTTCAAGCGTATCTGGGCGTGAAATTGATTTCACCGGGCCGGCTTACGGCGCTTTCAAAGCGGCTTTGATTCATTATGCGCAGGGTCTTGCTTTCAAGCTCGCGCCAAAGATGATCCGGGTGAATTCGGTTTCGCCGGGAAATACCTATTTCAAAGGCGGTGTTTGGGAGCATATCGAGCAAAACCTGCCCGATCTTTTTAAAGAAGCATTGCGGCTCAATCCAACGGGTCGTATGGCAACGCCTGAAGAAGTGGCAAGAGGTGTCGTATTTCTTGCAAGCCCTGCTTCCTCTTTCACAACCGGTACCAATTTGATCGTCGACGGTGCCCTGACGCGCGGCGTTCAATACTAAATGGCCCTGACAATGATCGATCGTTCATTATCGATCGACTTCATTGATATAACAGCGCTTATGAAGTGCCCTAAAAGGGAATTTCATAAGCGCTTTTTACTGAAGTTGGGGCTAAAAATAATAATTATCTGACCCGTGTTTCGAGCCGGCTTGCCGCCACCGATACGATGATCAATGCACCGACAAGGATATCACGCACATAGCTGTCGACGCTTAACTGTGTGAGTCCATTTGAAAGCACGCCAAGGAATAAAACACCAAGCACAGTATTGAGCACTCGTGGTTCATTTTGTTCATTCATTGTCATTCCAATAAAGACAGCAGCAATCGCATCAAGCATAAGGCCTGCGCCTTGCGTTGGATTGGCAGAGGAAACCCGGCTCATATACATGAGCCCCGCAAGGGTTGCGCCAAGACCTGAAAGCATAAACGCAATTAACCGCACTTTTTTAACATCGACGCCTGCAAGCCGGGCCGCTTCCTGATTGCCGCCAATTGCATAGAGATGGCGACCAAAAACCATTTTTTGTAAAATGAACCACGTAATGATTAACAGAATAACGGAGAGAATGGTCAGATTGGGAATGACAATCGGGAGATGATCCGAGGCATCAAGAGGCAGGCCGCCTCGGGCAAGATTAGAAAAACTCGCCGGAATTGCGCCTCCAAAAAGTGTTTTTCCTCCTGACATCAAAAATGCCAAGCCGCTAAAAATCGTAAGCGATCCCAGCGTTGCCACAAAGGGAAGAATGTTGAGATAGCTGACAAGAAATCCGTTAAACAGTCCGCCTAAAACACCAACCGACAAAGCAAAGAGCAGGCTCAGACTTTCGCTTCCTGTAAGTTTAAAAATAATGGCAACGCCAATGCCGGCCAAACTGGCCATAGACCCGACGCTCAGATCATAATCACCCATCGCCATGACGATGGTCATTGCAAAGGCGGTTACGGCGAGCATGCTGACTTGTTGCGTAATGTTAAACAAATTACGCCCCGTTAAAAATGTATCGGGCAGCAAAATTGAAAAGAGTAAAATCAGAAAAACAAAAGCAGCAAGGGTTGCATGGTGCTTGAACACGCTCCGTGCAACCCTCACTTTATTCATAATCGGCTTGAGTGTTCACTTGCCGGCGTTGGAAGACGTAATCAATGTGGTTGGCACATAAATAACGCCCTGCTTAATTTTTTCACCCGCGAGGTGGCGTTTCACCGCGTCGGCTGTCGTCGATCCAATTCCTTTGAAATCTTGAGCCATTGACGCCTCGAAATTACCACCCTTTGCAATGGCTTCGCGTGCTTGGGGATTGGCATCAATGCCCGTGATCACAATGCCTTCATCTGTACGACCAGCTGCTTCAATAGCTTGTAATGCGCCAAGTGCTGGTTGATCCCAAGCGGCCCAAACCGCTGCAATCGAGCCTTTCTTCGGGTTGGCGGTGAGGATCGCTTCCATTTTTGCACGGCTATCGGCGATGCCGCCGTCCTTCACATCAGGCGTTACGCGATCAAGTACTTTGATGTCCGGGTTATTCTTGAAAATTGTATCGGCAATTACGCCGCGTTGTTGGACGGGAGGAAATGCGTCAAACACAAACATCACGACATTGCCTTTGCCACCGATGCGGTTTGCAACATAAGACGCTGTATCGGCAGCCATCGCATAGCCATTGCTCGTCACATTGGTCACAAGAAGCGGCGTTGCGCCTGAGTCCATACCAAACACCGGCACACCGGCTGCCTTTGCCGCTTCAAGACCGGCAGTGACTTGCGAAGGATCAACATTGATCACAATTGCAGAGACCTTTTGGTTTGCTGCGTCCTCGATGCGACCAACCGCCGCAGCAACGTCGCCCTTGGTATCGATCACATTGACCTGCCAGCCATAGTCTTTTGCCTTGGCTTGAAAAGCTTCGACGTAAAACTGCGTGCCGGGTTGTGCAAGATAGGGGGTGACGATCGCGATTTTTTCACCAGCGGCATGCGCTAAATTTGCGCCGATAACCGTTGAAATAGCTAATCCTAAGCCTAAAACTGACTGACGAACCATGGTTTCCTCCTATTTCATCCACTATTTGCATCGTTGCGGCGAAGAAAGCATAATCATACGCAAGTGACAAGGATGAGCCTATGTTGATTGGAATTGATGTCGGCACGACCGCCGTTAAGGCCACTTTGTTTGATGAACGAGGATTTGCGCTTCGCCGCTTTGGCGTTCCTTATGAAACCGCGCGTCCATCGCCGGGTCATGTTGAACAGAATCCAAAAGACTGGATGGCGCTTGTTTTACGCGCGCTCACAGAGCTCAGCGATGGCGTTCAAATCAATGCCATTGGATTGTGCTCTCAGGTCAACACGCACATCTTTGTTGATGATGAGGGTGAGGTATTACTTCCAGCGTTCACGTGGCAAGATACACGATGCGCATCCGATGCCGCCGCAATCGACGAACAGATCGCGATTAATGATAAAATCAAGTGGTGGGGCGCACCTCTTCCGGTTGATGCAAGTCATGTGCTCGCACGAATGGCTTATGTATCGCGTTTAGATCCAGATTTATGGGCGCGCACGCGCTTTGTTCTGGCGCCTAAAGATTATTGCATCGCGCAACTCACCGATGAGATAACAGCCGATCCGATGACAAATTTCGGTATTCTCGATCAGCGTCTGTGCTTGATTGATCCGCTCATTGATCTCGTGCCGGGCGCCAAAAAGCGCCTGCCTCCAATTTCCGGATTTACATCTTTGGTGGGCAAGGTTCGTCACGGCTTGCCATGCGCCAGCGTTCCGGTGGTCACAGGCGCGATGGATGCATGGTCAGGTCTTTTCGGCGCGGGTGTGTCGCAGCAAGGGGAGGCGCTGTACTTGAGTGGAACCAGTGAGATATTGGGATTGATATCCGATCAACGCCACCCAACGCCGGGTGTCATTTCTTTTGCAACATGTGAAGCTTTGACGCTTCATGCGGGCCCAACCCAATCCGGAGGTGCATCGGTACAATGGGCCGCAAAATTATTAGGCGTCGATGTTAACACGATGTCCACACGCGCTGCGAACGCCAATCTTCAGCATGTTCCGCTGTTCTTGCCACATCTTGAGGGTGAACGTGCCCCACTGTGGGATAGCGAAGCGAAAGGATCATTTTTGGGATTAACGTCATCAACCGGATCAGCGGAACTTGCACGCGCTGTTTTGGAAGGCGTTGCCTATTCCGCTCGCCTTGTGTTTGATCGCCTTTCGGAATCAGCAGGACGAAAGGTGGAGATTATCCATCATTCTGGTGGGGGATCGCGCTCTGATCTCTGGTGCCAAATTCGAAGTGATGTCCTTCAAAAGCCTTTAAAGCGAACCACAACAAGCGATGCGGGTGTCTTGGGTGCCGCTCTCATTGCTGGTGTTGGCATAGGACTCTTTGAAACACTTTTTAGTGCAACTCAAAAATTCGTTCATTACGATCATGTATTTGAACCCAATTCTGAGACTCAGGCACGACATGACTTGGGCTATGCCGCCTATCAACTGGCCTATGAACAATTAAAGGCGGTCAATCGTCTCTTCTAAATCAACATCGCACACTAAAGCATCGGCCTATTGCAACGCTATCGGTCAGATCATCGCTCTTTTATCGCTTGCGATGAGACTTCTCTCAAAGGAGAGAGGAAATAGTCGAGCAATCGGCGCTCTCCTGTTTTTATCTCGGCCGTAACCGTCATGCCAGGCGAGAGAGAAATTTCTTTCTCACCACTTAAAATTGATGAACGTTCTAGTTTTAAAATAATGGGATAGTAAAGATTTTGCACGCGTTGTGCGGTTACCGGTCCTTTGGGATCGGTCGATTGACCTGGATTACTCTCAGCCGCAATGGCCTCCGGCAAAGGAATGGCGTCTTGTCCGACGCGCAGCACCGTTGCTTCGATCGTGCCATATCGTGTGAAGGGAAAGGCTTCGATTTTGATTGAGGCGTGCTGTCCTTCCCGCACAAAGCCGATATCCTTGTTGGGCAAATAGGCCTCAGCCTCCAACATTAGTCCATCGGGAATAATGCGCATGACTTCTTGGCCGGCGATCAAGACCTGGCCGTTATTGACTGCGGAGGATGCCTGTACCACGCCCGAAACGGGCGCTCGCAAAACAAGATTATCGATCCGTACTTGTGCTTTTACACGTCTTGCGCTCGCTTCATCCGCCAACCGCTTTGCTTCTGACGCCTTTGAGGTGTTCTCAGCAATAAAATTTTGAAGGGTTCGATTAATCTCTGCTGTCAAGGCATCAATACCGCGTTCGGCCTCAAGCAATTGTCCCCGTTCGGTCGCGAGGAAAGTTTGTTGGTAAGCGAGTGTTTCCTTTGCATCAATCAAGCTTGCTTTTGTTCCAGAGGCAGTGCTTTGCAAAGCTTGGCGCATATCAACGCGTTCGCTCAAAATTGATATCAAAGCCTCTTGCGCTTTGATCGTATCCGTCAGACGATTACGTTCCGCTTGCTTCTGGTTCCGTTGCGCTTCTAAGGACGATATTTGCGCGTGCAACTGCGCGAGATCCGCTTTAGCAACACGATCCTCGCGTTCCTGTACGTCGAGCGGTATAAAGGATGGCCATGAATAGGAGATTGAATCTGTATTAGTCTGCGCTGCTTCAACCACGGCCAGACGCCGGATGCTTTCTGCGCTTGCATTCCAATAGCTGGTATCAATGGCATCGGCTTCTGCGTGTGCATCATCGCGTTGGAGCTCAATCAGCGTATCGCCTTCCGCAACTTTCTGGCCATTGATGGCAAGAATTTTTGCGATCTTGCCGCTTTCCACGGGCTGAACAGTTTTAACGCGGCCGGATGGTTGAATTTTGCCCTGTGCAATCGCAACAATGTCGGTGTAGCCAAACCAACTCCATGTCAGCGTGGCAAGCACCAAAGCACAAATCGAAATCAAAAATGCGAGCGCAATGGGGGAGGGCGGACGTTCCAAAATTTCAAGTGCGGAGGGTAAGAACTCCTGATCACTGCGCGACATGAACGCGAGTATAGACCTCTTCTCGCGTGGGCGGCGTAAAGACGCCGCAGCCGGATGAACAACATCGTCAGTCATGCCGCAATCCCCGACGACTGAATCAACCAGAGCTTTTTATAGAGCCCCTTTTCACGCGCAATCAGTTCGTCATGCGTTCCACTTTCGACAATGCGGCCGTCGATCATTCCCACAATGCGGTTGGCGTTTCGAACGGTTGAAAGGCGATGCGCGATGATAATCACGGTTCGACCTCTTACAATCTTGGCCATATTGCGTTGGATGATCACTTCACTCTCATAATCAAGAGCGCTTGTGGCTTCATCGAGGATGAGAATACGGGGATTGGTGGCAAGTGCGCGTGCGATGGCGAGGCGTTGTCGCTGCCCTCCTGAAAGATTGGCACCCCGTTCTTCAATCGGCGTATCGTAGCCCATTGGCAGTTTAGCGATAAATTCATGTGCGCCTGCGAGTTCAGCGACAGCGATAACTTTGGCACGTGGCATTGCTGGATTGGCGAGCGCGATATTCTCGTGAATAGTCTTGGCGAAAAGAAGATTTTCCTGCAGCACAACGCCGATATGACGCCGGAGCCATGCCGGATCAACTTGGGTCAGGTCCAACCCGTCAATGCGGATTTGTCCCTCTTGCGGCGAGTAAAAACGTTGTACGAGCTTGGTCAGCGTCGATTTGCCTGAACCCGATGGGCCGACAATGCCGATCGTCTCGCCTGGCTCGATTGATAGAGTGATGTTTTTTAAGATATCCTGCCCGCCTTGCGTATAGCGGAAGCTGACATTCTTAAATTCAATTGCACCTTTGGGAGGAGGCAGAGCAGCCATCGCTGAATTGCCGGGCTCGGGGGCTGCATTTAAAATGTCGCCCAAGCGTGCAACAGAAATTGCCACCTGCTGAAAATCTTGCCAGAGTTGCGAAAGGCGCAAAATTGGTTGTGCCACTTGGCCTGAGATCATGTTGAACGCGACCAGCGAGCCGACCGTCATCTCGCCATCCATGACCGCCAC